>NZ_JAGHQV010000510.1:0-542 GCF_017744175.1 Thalassotalea sp. G20_0
GTATTATATTGTCGGGCTGCTGGGTGAGGCGTTCCTGGTGCACTATCCTGGCGCAAAGATTATTCATGATCCCCGGTTGACCTGGAATACTATTGACCAGGTATCAGCTGCTGGCGGTGTGCCGGTGCCGTGCAAAACCGGTCATGCCTTTATCAAGGAGCGGATGCGGGAAGAAGATGCTGTGTATGGCGGTGAGATGAGTGCTCACCACTATTTCCGTGACTTTGCCTATTGTGATTCCGGGATGATCCCCTGGCTGTTGGTGGCGGAGTTGATGTCCCATAAGGGTAAGAAGCTTTCTGAACTGGTGGCTGAACGTATTGCCCTGTTCCCATCTTCTGGTGAAATCAACAGTACGCTGGACGACCCTCAGGCGGCTATTGACCGGATACTTTCTATCTATGAAAACGATGCGGTGGCTGTGGACCATACCGATGGGATCTCACTGGATATGGGGCAGTGGCGGTTTAATCTTCGACTGTCTAATACCGAACCAGTGATTCGGCTGAATGTTGAGAGCCGTGGTGATGTGGCTCTGATGG
>NZ_JAGHQV010000511.1:0-542 GCF_017744175.1 Thalassotalea sp. G20_0
GGTGATAATTACCCTGTGCTCTCAGAACGTGATGACATCGTTGTTATCACTGATGAAGCTCATCGCAGTCAGTATGCTTCTTTGGCAATGAATATGCGTAAGTCTATGCCCAATGCTGGCTTTATGGCTTTTACTGGGACACCGTTACTGGCAGATAAAACCGATGAAGGTAAAACGCGGGAAGTCTTCGGCGATTATGTCAGTATCTATAACTTTGCTGATGCGGTAGATGATGGCGCTACCCTGCCACTCTATTATGAAAATCGAGTACCAGAAGTCAGCCTGAATCGTGAGGATCTCGGCAAAGACTTGTTGGAGATACTCGACAATGCTGACCTGACCGAAGAGCAACAGTCCAAACTGGAAACCGAGTTTGCCCGTGCGTACCACATCATTACCCGTGATGACCGGCTTGATACTATTGCCAAAGATCTGGTGAGTTACCATATCAATAGGGAGCCCTTTTCCGGTGGCTTGTGGGGCAAGGCGATGGTGGTATCCATCGATAAAGCCACTGCGATCAAGATGTATGACAAAGTTCA
>NZ_JAGHQV010000512.1:0-540 GCF_017744175.1 Thalassotalea sp. G20_0
ACCTGGTCGGCCACTGCGCTGACCATCCCGGCAAGCCCTTCGCCCAGCATCCGGTCAACTTTGCGGGCTATCATCGTGGCTGAGTCTGCCGTTTCCTCCCCGGCAGTGATCTCAGTAACGGTTGCTGCTTTCCAGTCCCCGGATTGCAAACGGTCACTCAGCAGTTCAACCATTAATTCGACTGTGGCAGTGGTCAGAAACGTCGGTAATTGTTCGGTAAGTGCCGTGCCGCCCTCTAAGGCATTTACGTCGTCACATTGTTCACCGTTGTGCCTCGCGGTAAACAACGCCCCTTCTTTGACGACAAGGTTCATAACCTCCCGGATACTGCCCTCAAGGATCGGCTTGACCGCCTCCAACTGACCACTCTTTTTAATGACCAGGTCAACGGTTTCATCAGCCAGGTTACCCAACTGCTCTGCAACGGCCTGACGGGCATCATGCCAGTGATCCTGTTGATTTTGATGATCCGCTGTCGTTTTCTTATCACTGCTGCCGGGCTTTTCCTCTGGCTTCTGCGCTTTTGCCGCCTGGCGCAGG
>NZ_JAGHQV010000513.1:0-540 GCF_017744175.1 Thalassotalea sp. G20_0
CCTGCACAAACTGGTTAAACTGGTCCGGTGTCCCATTGAGATGCTGAAAGCCTTTACCGGTTTGCTGTTGCCAGGTGGTCAGGGTCAGCAGTAACAGGGCATCCTTACCCCACCCGGCAGTCCCTTCTACCACCATGGCAACTCTTCCCGGTTCCCTGAGTTGCAGAAATTGCCAGCAGGTTTTTATGTACTCTCTGGTGGCCGGAGTATCGATGACCAGTGGCGTCGATTGCTTTTTGTTCACCTGTGCCAACTGTCCGAAAAACTGTGTGAAGGCCCGCTGGTGCTGCTCCAGTAATGAACGGTCCACCTTACCGGAACTGTGCCGGTAATCCCTGAGCGCTTGCCATTCGGGGCGTTGGTCCGGATCGATCCGCCCACCCAGACTTTGCCCGCACGCCTCGTCAGCCAGAGCCAACACCTGGGCCTGGCTGGTGGGACAGGGTGCATCCGCCGTGATCAGCCGGAACCGGGCCATGATGTCTTTCAGGTCCCTTGGCGTCAGCTCATAGTCTGTGGATACCTGTTTTCTGTACTCTG
>NZ_JAGHQV010000514.1:0-539 GCF_017744175.1 Thalassotalea sp. G20_0
GTATCAATGCCTGCTTCATAAGCTCTACGAATCGATTGTAAGAAACAAGATTGGGGAAGCAGTCAGATTTATGCTTCACAATGAGGTTGAGGTAATAGTGCTTAAAATCTCGGAAAGCGCTCTGGTGAAAATAAACGATGATGGTCATTATTTCACTGAGTGAGAGCTTCGATATAGAAGGGGGCTTATTGGCATTACAGATAAGCTGCTTATGCCACTCTGGTTCGAAAATCAGGCAGAAATCATCAATATCACAGAATACACTCGTCATAGACATGGAGCCTCCGGTTAGCTGTCTATGGTCTGGTATCCGAAAGATAGCTATTGATCAGGGGCTCCTTGTCTTTTTTGCGTCGAACTGACGTTGATTAATAGCGCCATCAAAGAAAAGCTGATTGCAGAAAAGTGGCACTTCCATGACCTGAAAGCAAAAGGAGTATCGGATCATGAAGGACTGGTATCCGGACACAAAACCCTGGAAGCCAAGAAGGTTTACATCCGTAAAACACAGGAAGTCAAAGGAACGAGATGAAGAAAAC
>NZ_JAGHQV010000515.1:0-539 GCF_017744175.1 Thalassotalea sp. G20_0
GGCCAGAGCGTCAGTTACCTGGATCAGCAACAGCTGGATGAAGGCAAACTGACTGCCTCACCGGTACATGGGGTTGAACTCGAAGCGGACGTCTGTGAGGGCGGCAGTATACTGTTTTTTCCTCCGAACCTGCCTGATGCCCTTACCTTTGAAAATCAACTGATCATCACCGTTCCAGGACACGATAAATCAGTGGTTGAGGCGTTGTTCAGGGAACTGGCAGGGCTGGGCATTGATGGCGAGCGGCCAAATACTGTTGACCTGGAAGAGCAATGGCTGGACGCCCTGGCCGACTTCCACGGTTGCCTTGGTGATATGAACCTCGCCGTGGCAGCGGATGATATCAATATTCCGGTAAACACCAGCAAAAAAGCGTTTCTTAAACGGTTGCTGAACCTCAGTGACGAAAAACTGGATTGTTTCAACCATTCCAGTATTCGCGCAGGACGTTGGGTGCATTACGGCCCGGGGTTTCCCCATGGCATTGGGACAGACCCAGCAAGGAAGTTCTGCCCCGGCCACAGTATAAACTTTTCTCC
>NZ_JAGHQV010000516.1:0-537 GCF_017744175.1 Thalassotalea sp. G20_0
GTTGTCGGGAATGGCCTTACTATTGAAGTTGATACTGGACTCCACATAGTACTCAGGCCGCGCATTTTCTATGCCCGTGTTATCGGCATGTACACTTTGTTTCTCCCAGGTTTCAGCCAGGCGAACCGCAGCCAGGGCATCCACATTACCAAAACCATAATCATGGCTGGTATGCATACCACCACCGTTCCAGTTGTGGGCGCCATTATCGGTCCAGTCCGTATTGGGGTCATCAATCCTGCGGGCAGTGAGGGCCAGTATCTGCTGCACATCCCGGTATCCCAGGTTGGGATTGGCTTCCAGCATCAGGGCCACAACGCCGGAAACCAGTGGTGTGGCAAATGACGTCCCCTGGGCCACATCCAGGTCATCACCAAATACAGACCCATTGTCGTTGATTAACTCGCGGGAGGTGCTGGCCATATTGGATCCCGGTGCAGACACCAGAATACTGGCACCCGGGTTGGAGAAAGGCGACTCACCCAGCACCAGAGAGCCCAGATCCTGCTCAGCATTAATTGCCCCAACCGTAATCAC
>NZ_JAGHQV010000517.1:0-536 GCF_017744175.1 Thalassotalea sp. G20_0
GGTTCTGCCACCGTGTATCAGCAGGGTTCGCAGGTAGGTATCGCCCCGTTTACTGATCCCCGGCAAGGTGGGTACGCCACCGGTAGACTGCTGTTTGGTTACCAGTCCAAGCCAGGCTGCCATTTCCAGGCCATTTTTAAATGCTGATATTGGCTGCGTATTCTATGCAAACTCTGGATAGTGATTAAAAAGTTTTTCGCTAATGTCCATTGGCCTTACAATCATTCAAATATATACAACCATTCATTTATAAAAATAACACGACGCATTCAACACGTACCCTTAAATAAAAAAATGAACCGGGAACTTTTACGACACTGCATTTTCGAATAAGAGAGTGCCCGGTAATTTTTTGTGCATTCTCTAATTTGCTGTTATGCATTACATCATCAAGAGCCCTGTTTATGATTCAGCAACCCATCATTCAGCAACCAATTTGCGACAGCGCTTCCCAATGTTCAGGGAATGGCAACGAACATTCCTGGCTCGGCCATGGCGTTGCTGTTGCTAAAGCATTTGCGAAATCATTGATTCCA
>NZ_JAGHQV010000518.1:0-536 GCF_017744175.1 Thalassotalea sp. G20_0
GGGTTAGCAGCCTGTGTTGTTGATATTAATGGCACAGTCAGTGGTGTCCGGGCCCAAAATGCTCATATTTCCACCTTGGGTGACAACGTTTACGCCGGCATTGGGGGAGGGGAGGTTAAAGGAACGGTTGCCAACATCACGGCGGTGGACAGCAAGGTCAAAACCTCGGGTCTAAATGCATACGCCGGCATCGGGGGAGGGTATGTTTTCGATCCAGCAACGGTTGCCGACACCACGGCGGTGAACAGCAGGGTCGAAACCTCGGGTGTACAAGCATACGCCGGCATCGGGGGAGGGTTCGTTGAAGGAGCAACGGTTGCCGGCACCACGGCGATGAACAGCACGGTCAAAACCGAGGATAAAAATGCACACGCCGGCATCGGGGTAGGTGTGGTTTTCGATCAAGGAACGGTTGCCGACACCACGGCGGTAGACAGCAAGGTCAAAACCTCGGGTCTAAATGCATTCGCCGGCATCGGCGGAGGGTATGTCGATCGAGCAAATATTTCCGACACCACGGCGGTGAAGAGCAGGGT
>NZ_JAGHQV010000519.1:0-535 GCF_017744175.1 Thalassotalea sp. G20_0
GGCCCACAGCAGGTTGGCGATATGCTGGGCATTAAAGTGGTCTTTCTCTGCTTTTGATTCGGCTTTGGTTTTTACCTGAGGCAACAGCGTGGCTACGGCCTCTTTCAGCTGCGCTGTCTTCTCCAGCGCCAGCCCGTTGTCCACCAATTTCGCCACAGCCCACAGCAGATTCGCGACTTCCTGTGGCTTGAAGTGGTCTTTCTCTTCTTTTGATTCGGCTTTGGTTTTCACCCGGAGCAACAGCACGGCCACGGTCTCTTTCAGCTGCGCTGTCTTCTCCAGCGCCAGCCCGTTATCCACCAGTTTCGCCACGGCCCAAAGCTGGTTAGCGATTTGTTGAGGAATACAGTGGCCTTTCTCTTCTTTTGATTCAGCTTTGGTGTTCACATGGGGCAACAGCGCGGCCACGGCCTCTTTCAGCTTCGGTGTCTTCTCAAGCTCCAGCCCATTGTCCACCAGTTTTGCCACGGCCCACAGCAGGTTGCTGATACCTTGTACATCAATATCCCTGGCTTCAGGTTTTTGGTTGCACTTA
>NZ_JAGHQV010000051.1:0-33929 GCF_017744175.1 Thalassotalea sp. G20_0
TGATTGTGGAAGGCCGTGAGCAAAGTCTGTGGACAACAAACGCTATCCAGCCTGTAAACGGAGCCAGAGAAAAAAAGGACACCCATAGACTTTTCGACCGATAAAAGTGGGTGTCCTTTTTATGTTACTATCCAGCCTGTAAACGGAGCCAGAGAAAAAAAGGACACCCATAGACTTTTCGACCGATAAAAGTGGGTGTCCTTTTTATGTTACTGTCTTCCCCCCGGAGTTCAGCAACAACTCAGGCTGATTGTGGAAGGCCGTGAGCAAAGTCTGTGGACAACAAACGCTATCCAGCCTGTAAACGGAGCCAGAGAAAAAAAGGACACCCATAGACTTTTCGACCGATAAAAGTGGGTGTCCTTTTTATGTTATAAAAGTGGGTGTCCTTTTTATGTCAAAATGGGTGTCCTTTTTATGAGAACTGGCTTTTTGCTGATACACCAAAAGGTGCCAGAGCCAGCGCCATCTTTTACAGCCTGATCGAAAGTGCAAAAGCCAATGGCCTGGAGCCTTTCGAATACCTGAACCACATTTTAAAAGAGCTGCCTTATGCGGACACGGTTGAGAAACTGGAGCAGCTTCTACCCTGGGCAGTGAAGGCATCTCAAGAATAAGCTGATCTGGTAGGGTTGGCTATTACGCTGGTTAAATTGGCGCTTACTTTTTTTTCGACCGATAAAAGTGGGTGTCCTTTTTATGTTCTATAGACTTTTCGACCGATAAAAGTGGGTGTCCTTTTTATGTTTTTTTATGGGGTATGGAAGCCGGATCACACCTGCGGCCATATATTGGCCCGGAACAATCTGATGTGGTACATCGAGCTACTGGAGAAATTCGATCTGATGTATTTCTCTGAATCTGAAAAAACCTGTTGTCGTTGGCGATCATCTATCATGACGCCGCAGCGGAAGATGTCCCCAGGCGAGATGAAAAAGTTCAGGGGGTAATCCATTTACTGACTGAGCGCTGTCCGGGATATGAACTGACTTCAGGCTCTTTTGTGGAACATGGGAATCTGTCGCTCTGGTTATAAGGGAGCCAGGCAGCTGAATTGCGGAGGCCATGGACTTATGGGAAAAAATTTTCCTTCAGAAGTGCATTTTTCAAACGATAAGGCAAATTTAAAGAAGATAATGTTCGTCTATCAAGCAAATAATGCAGCCTCCTCTTGCACAAACTTTCCAGACTGAGAGTAGTTTCTTGCGGGTTGAAGCCAAATTTCTGAGTGACTGTACTGATAACATTCGGTGACAGGCTTCTCTCTGGACAGCTGCCGTAGTGGATCAGTTCAAAAGCAATTTTCCAGAACCCTCGTTTGTTGGCCCAGAACAGAGGAGTACGATCTCTAACGTCATGACTATGAACATCCGCCTTATACTGCAACAATAACAGCACCGTCTGGTAATGTCCTGCAATAGCCGCCTGCGTCAAAGGAGTAGAAAGACCAGAGGAGTAGCTATTAACATCCGCCTTATGCCGCAACAATAACTGCACTACCTGGTAATGTCCTTTAGCCGCCGCCTGCGTCAAAGGAGTACCATCACCCTTGGCACGGCTATGAACGTCCACCTGATGCTGCAACAATAACTGCACCACCTGGTAATGTCCTGCAGCCGCCGCAAGCGTCAAGGGCGAATTCCTCCCAAAGGTATGGCCATGAACATCGGCACCGGATTGCAACAGAAGTTCAACAAATTCAATTCGCCCAAATACAGCCGCAGTGGCCAGCGGATTGGGGGGATAGACACCAGCTAAGGCATTGCAATCAGGATCTGCACCGAATTGCAATAGAAGTTTCACTAAATCAATATCCCACTTTTTGACTGCCGCTAACAGTGGTGAAAATGGTCTGAATCCTCCGCCATTTACATCATCCGCATTATGCTTCAACAGCAATTTCACGGTCTCGATGCAACCTTTCTCAACAGCTACACTAAGCAGACCTTTCTCCATACCCGGACCTTGCCAATGCGCGCCATGTTCCAGCAACAGCTTCACCAGCTGAACATGCCCATGCCTGACAGCTTCGCTCAGGGAATTCGACCTGAAATAGCCGCCATCAAAACTGTTAATGTTGGCTCCATGACTCACCAGTAGCCGGGCAATCTCAATATATCCCTTGCCCGCAGCCTTGCACAGTGGCGTCCTCCTTCCAGAACAATTACTGTCGGCATCGGCTCCCATAGTCAGCAACTTTCGTACGCTCTCGGTATGCCCATGCATGGTAGCCTGAGTCAATGGCGTTCCGCCTCCGTAGACAAAGCTGTAAATATCCGCTCCATGCTCCAGTAACAGGCTTATCGCCCCGACCTGACCCTTCCTGGCAGCCTGGGTCAGGGGAGTCCGCCAGCCAAGGGTATTGCCGTTAATATCCGCCTGACAATCAAGCAACAGCTGCATAAGTTCAGTGTTACCCGAGGCAGCAGCCGTGGCCAGTGGCGTCATGCCCTTGCAATCGCCTTGGTCAACACGAGCTCCAGACTCAAGCAGTAACTTTGCGATGTCAACTAACCCGTACATGGCTGCCCGGGTCAATGGGGTAAACCCTTCTCTGCCGGGGAACCTGAGGGCTTTATGCTGCTTCCGCAACCCTTCCTCGCGGCCATTAACCTCGGTGCCATTGCGCAACAGCCATGCCACCATATTGATATCCCCGCACTCAACGGCGCAATTCAGAGGGACCTTACTGGCAGCGCCGGTGCAATGTACGACCATACAACGGTTGTCGCCGGTTCCTGCAGCAGCCAGACCGTCAGTCCTGACTCCGGTTTGCACGGCCACAGACCGATTATGACCATAAGTGGGCTGTAACCCGACTCTGCCGGATATTCCCGGATCATCGGGAACTGAGATACGGGGAATCTGTTTTGCATACGTCGGTAAAGAAGTGTCATCTACTTTCTCCGAAATTTTCGAGGTTCCAGCAGCACCGGCGGGTAACAAGCCAGGGTAAGCCCCGGTATTTAGTGGTTGCATGGTAACTTGCCGTCTGTCCGAACAGGTGGATGCTTAGAGCAATCGCTCTGTAAAAAAGTTCCGCCTTGTTATCCGAGGTCGGTGATTTTTGCCTTGATGTGACACGAAAGCACGATACGAAAGCAGGGTTCAGGTCTTTATGGCGACAGGCTAAGCCTGAGAATGTGGGAGGTTCTTCTGAGTAACTTAACCCAACTTGCCATGAATAAGAAAATGGAAACGACAGAGGCAAAAACAGTTTACGGGCGTCGTAAAGTAATTGCGGAGCCACCCTTTGGCCAGATAAAGAATTCCGGTTTCCGGAGCTTTAGCCTGAGAGGCAAAGAAAAGGTAGCAGCGGAGTTTGCGTTGGTATGCACAGCGCATAACTTGAAAAAATTTGCGAAAATGGCATCAATGGGTCAATCCATCTTGATGATTTAAAAAGGGTTAAAAAAGCAGCATAAAAGCCCTGAAGGGCCTCATTTTGATGAAAATGGGCAAATTCTGGGTAAATTACTGTTTGTTTTTTGAACATTTTTAGTTTGAGCCAGAATTCGAAGAACTAACTGACTTATTCTCGGACAGCCTCCTAGAAACGATAAGAAACCCCAAAACTGATAACAGGCTGCCAGCGGGCAGTTGTCGTTTCATCAACGTTGTTTCTTGAGATGGATTTCAAACTGTTAACCGTAGGGGCGGCAAGATTGCTCCCCTCATTGTTTTCATAAACAGCACCAATATCAACCCGAACACCCAGCCTTGCCTGATCCACCATTTTCTTCCAACCTACACCAAGATAGGTCTTGCTGTTGTAGCGTGCATTCTGTGAATCTTTTGAAGCATGGCGAAAACTGCCAGCCGACATACTGAAGTTGTTATCAAATGGCTGATAATCAATGCGCAGGCCTCTGGCGTTATCGGCCGGACTTAATGATTGGTTGCTTAGTTCTAAGGTAGAGGACTTATCCGGGGAGTCTGCCGCGTGTTGCTCAGGCAGCAGTTCAATAGCACCAGCCATCTGTCCATGGTCGTCTGCTTGCGCAGAGCCGAGTATAGTGACTCCCAGGGCAATGATCAGCAGATGACTATTCATGGCACTTTCCCTCCATCCTTTTCTCCATTGGTGTGTGAAGAACCGGAAAACGGTATGCTCGATGCCTGTGGATATTGAACAGCATTTTTATAACACAACTCATTTTATCGTCGCTGTATTTATCACAAGAAGCAACTGTTCTTTTGCACAAACTCTATCTATTTTTTAATGCACTGTTTTTGTTCATTGACTCATTTTATGAAGTGTTCACGCCATGTACTAAGTATTTTTCGTAATACCCAATGAATTTACCACTCTGATACCCGATTCTTCTCACTGGTAGACTTAGCGCCAACATCGATTGGCTGTGGATAACCCCATGCAAGTTCAAAATATGCCCAACTATGGTGCGGTTCCTCCTGCGGAAATGGCAAAGCTGGCTGAGCAGGCAGTAATAGGCAAAGCCAAAAAACACCCTGAGATAACAATGATCCTGGCGATTATGGCCGGTATCTTTGTGGCCATTGCCGGCATGTTCTATACCGTAGTGATGGCCGGTGCCCAAAGCATGCCTTACGGTATGTCCAAACTGGTGGGTGGTATTGTCTTCAGTACCGGCCTGATGCTCGTGGTGCTCTGCGGTGCCGAACTGTTTACCAGCAGCACTCTGCTGCTGATGGGCAAGGCAACGGGTAAACTGAAGTTTCGTAACATCGTTAAAAACTGGGGGCTGGTTTACGTTGGTAACTTTATCGGCTCTATTCTCTTTGCCCTGCTGATTATTGGTGGCGGGGTCTGGGAAGGCGGCAATGGTCAGGTAGGCCTCTCTGCCATGTATATCGCCAAGGCCAAGCTGGGCTATCCATTCTTCCAGGCCCTGATCCTGGGTATTCTCTGTAACCTGCTGGTTTGCCTGTGCTACTGGATGACCCTGAGTGCACGCACAGCTGCGGGTAAAATGATGGCCTGCATTCTGCCGGTAGCGGCGTTTGTGGTAGCGGGTTTTGAGCACTCCGTAGCCAACATGTACCTGTTGCCAGTGGGCTACATGGTTAAGACTGTGGCGGGCCCTGAGTTCTGGCAGGCCATTGGTTACACCGCTGCCGACTTCGACGTGATCAGCCTGGGCAACATCTTTATGAATCTGCTGCCGGTTACCATCGGTAATATCATTGGTGGTGGTGTGATGGTGGGTTTGAGCAAGTGGTTTGTGCACCTCCGTGTTAAAGGTTAATCACGGTTTAACTGAATGACCTCTGATGTGGTCATTCAGTCCCGGTTTTTCCAGCGTGGGAATGCCTCAACATCTGCTTGATGCCCTGCGCTGTTTTTCTACCAATCCCCCTGGTTTGTGCCAGCTCTTCAACCGAACTCAGCAATACGGCTTCAATCGAACCAAATTTCTGCAACAGAGCCCGGGCTTTCAGCGAGCCAACACCCGGCAAACACTGCAGCATATTTAACGTTTGCCGGAGAGGATCTTTGGATGGCACAGGCCGGGAGCCAATACCCGCAGAATTCATCAGCCCTCTGAACTTGCGCCATTGTCGCCCCACCATCATCAATAATGCAGCGGTCTCATTCGGGTTCATGGACCGAAGTACGGGAATACCAAAATAAAGCGACACGGTCACCAGAGCCCCTTGAATAGACTCTCGTCGTATACCCGATGAACACAACATGTCAGCAGTTCCTTCAATCAGTAATACTTTGCGATAAGGAAAACAAAACTGGCTCAGTTGCCGGAATAACCGACCATCAATAATGGAGGCAGCCAGATCGGTCAACGTTTTTCTCTCAACCAGCCAGTCGTTGTTGATTTTATAATCTCCGCTTTCAAGAGAGACGGTGTTCACGACAATCCCTTCCTGACCCTGAAGTATGTCAACAATCCCTGAAGCCCTTTCCCGATAATCAATGTCAATCACGATATTATGCATGGTATGAGCGTTATTCTGATCATTAGGACAGGCAGCAGTATAGCTAATTGTGTATGCTTGCTACTGCCATGCAGAGAAATAGAGGGATAAGCAATGAAGTCAGTGGCAATCTT
Source organism: Thalassotalea sp. G20_0 (assembly GCF_017744175.1). Taxonomy (NCBI): domain Bacteria; kingdom Pseudomonadati; phylum Pseudomonadota; class Gammaproteobacteria; order Alteromonadales; family Colwelliaceae; genus Thalassotalea; species Thalassotalea sp. G20_0. The sequence goes on from NZ_JAGHQV010000051.1 coordinate 6,048, forward strand.
CTGCGGTGCCCGGTCTGGTCGAAAGGAAGCATACCGTCAGGCCGCTGAGGCATTGGTGGACTCGCTGTTAGAGCAAGGCATCACCATCGTTTATGGCGGTGGTAATGTCGGGCTGATGGGCGCTATCGCTGATCGCGCCATCGCCGGAGGTGGCACAGTGGTAGGGGTGATTCCCCACGCCCTGGTCGGCCAGGAGCAGGCCCATAAAGGCTTGAGCGAATTGATCCATGTGCAGGACATGCACCAGCGCAAGCAGACCATGGGTGAGCTGGCGGATGGCTTTATCACCTTGTCCGGAGGTGTTGGCAGCATGGATGAACTGTTTCAGGAAATTGCCCATAAGCAGGTAGGCTACCATGGTAAACCCTGCGCCATTCTGAATACCGCTGGCTATTATGATCACCTGGTGGCCTGGTTGAAGAATGCCGTGGATGAAGGCTTTATAACCCGCTACTGGTATGACCAGCTGGTGATTGACCACTCGCCGGCAGAGCTGGTGAATAGAATGATAGGGGCAAAAATATGAAGCCGCTGCTGGTCTATCTGCATGGCCTGAACAGTTCATCCCAGTCAAGCAAGGCTATCCAAACCACCGGGTATGTCCGGGATAACCAGCTGGATATTGAATTATGGATACCGGATCTGCCGGTTTTTCCATCGGATATTGTGCAGTGTTTACAGAGCCACCTGAAAAAGTCGCTGAACCTCAGGGATATCTACATCATTGGCAGCTCCCTTGGTGGTTTCCTGGGAACCTGGCTGCAACACTGGCTGCTGAACAATGGCCACAGGAAAAAGGCAAGACTGGTACTGATTAACCCGGCTGTTGTTCCCCATGAACGATTCGAAGCCTATCTCGGCCCCCAGAAAAACTTCCATACGGGAGCCGACTGGGTGATGACCGAAGAGTATGTTGAACAGCTGCTCCTTCTGGAAACAGAGCCACCAGCATCACCGGATAACACGCTGCTTATGGTACAAACAGGCGATGAAACCCTGGACTACCGCCTGGCGGTGGAAAAATATCAGCAATGCAGAGCGATCGTACAAGAAGGTGGCAGCCACACCTTTGATCATTTTGAGACAATGCTGCCAGAAATCTTTGACTTTCTGGAACAGGATTTTCCGACATCCGTTTGAACAAATCACTGTCCATTCGTTACACTCTCTATTTTCACGCTTTGCGTCATAAAGCGATCAGTCAGCAAGGACTCATGGTAAAGAACGACTACAATGCCGAGGCGATTGAGGTACTCAGTGGCCTCGACCCGGTGCGCAAACGCCCCGGAATGTACACCGACACCACCCGGCCAAACCATCTTGCCCAGGAAATCATCGACAACAGTGTGGATGAGGCTCTGGCAGGGTTTGCTTCCCATATCAAGGTCACCCTGCACAAAGACCAGTCCCTGGAAGTGGTGGATGATGGCCGTGGCATGCCCACCGATATCCATCCGGAACATGGCATCTCGGGTATTGAGCTTATTCTCACCCGCCTGCATGCCGGTGGTAAATTCTCCAACAAGAACTACCAGTTCTCCGGTGGTTTGCACGGGGTGGGTGTCTCTGTGGTCAATGCGCTCTCCAGCCGTCTGGAAGTGACCGTTCGCCGTGGTGGCATTGTTTCAGCCATCAGCTTTAAAGATGGCTACAAGGATGAAGACCTTCACGAAACCGGCACCTGCGGACGTCGCAATACCGGAACCACGGTTCGTTTCTGGCCCGATGCCAGTTACTTCGACTCCCCACGATTTTCCGTTCCCCGGTTGATGCATATTCTCCGTGCCAAGGCAGTCCTTTGCCCTGGCCTTCGGGTTGAATTTGATGACCGGATTTCCGCAGACGTGACCGAGTGGTACTACGAAGATGGCCTGAATGACTATCTCAAAAGTGCCACAAGAGGCTTTGCCGTGCTCCCCGCTGAACCCTTTACCGGTTCCCTTAAAGGGGAAAGCGAGGCGGTAGACTGGGCCGTCCAATGGTTACCCGAGGGCGGTGAACTGCTGACGGAAAGCTATGTCAACCTGATTCCCACCCCGTTGGGCGGCACCCATGTGAATGGCCTGAGAACCGGCCTGCTGGATGCGATCCGGGAATTCTGCGAGTTCCGGAACCTGATGCCCCGTGGCGTGAAACTCGGTGGCGATGACCTGTGGGAAAACTGCGCCTACGTATTATCTGCCAAGTTGGCAGACCCGCAATTCTCCGGCCAAACCAAAGAACGCCTCTCTTCCAGAGAGTGTGCCGCCTTTGTTTCTGGTGTGGCAAAAGATGCCTTTAGCCTCTGGCTGAACCAACACACCGCTGAAGCTGAACTGCTGGCAGAACTCTGCATCAGCAATGCCCAGAAACGGATGCGCAAAGCCAAGAAGGTCGCCCGAAAAAAAGTAACCCAGGGACCAGCACTGCCCGGCAAACTGGCGGATTGTGCCAGTCAGGACCTGAGCATGACCGAACTGTTCCTGGTGGAAGGGGACTCGGCGGGCGGCTCTGCCAAGCAGGCCCGTGACCGTGAGTACCAGGCCATCATGCCGTTGCGGGGTAAAATCCTCAACAGCTGGGAAGTGGACTCCTCAGAAGTACTGGCCTCCCAGGAAATACACGACATCTCCGTAGCCCTGGGGGTTGATCCGGCATCGGATAACCTGGATGGTTTGCGCTACGGAAAAATCTGCATCCTGGCCGATGCCGACTCCGATGGCTTGCACATCGCGACCCTGCTCTGCGCCCTGTTCGTTCAACATTTCCGCCCACTGGTGGAACGCGGCCACATTTATGTTGCCATGCCTCCGCTTTACCGGATTGATGTGGCCAAAGACGTCTATTACGCCCTGGATGAAGCGGAGAAAGAAGGCATTCTTGAACGCATCCGTGCCGAGAAAAAGAAAGGCAAGATCAATGTGCAACGCTTTAAGGGACTGGGTGAGATGAACCCTCTGCAGCTTCGTGAAACCACCATGTCTGCTGACACTCGTCGTTTGGTTCAGTTGACCCTCGACGATGAGCAGGAGACGACTCAGCGGATGGACATGCTGCTGGCCAAAAAGCGCAGCTCGGACCGTAAGTCCTGGTTGGAGTCCAGGGGGAATCTGGTTGAAATTGCTTAATGATCTTTTGGAATCATCAACGTCATGTGGCATAAAATCCATGAGAGTGATTTCGACAAAGAAACTGGGCGATTAGCAGATTAATCGCCAGATTTGGGGGCAGCTTTGCCCCCGGGTTATTCACTGTTGTTTCTCTTGCCTGCCTTGTTCAGGGTCTGTAAAGCTCACATCAATAATATTAATTTGACCACTGGTGCCAAATCGGTAGGGCATTTGCCATGGCCCAACGATTTTCCACCAACCTACGCCAACACCAGCGCTGACGATAGTGTGTAGCCCGTCGATAACTTTATGACCAGCGACGTTCGGGTACATTCGACGCAAGATCAGATTATAAGGAAAGAACTGGCCACCATGAGTGTGACCGGAAACCTGTAGATCGGCCTTGTTCTCAATACTTTCAGATATCGAAACGGGATTATGGTCAAAGACAATGATCGGATCACTGGTTTGAACATTGTCGTGCTCATAAATTTCTTTCAGACTCATCCGATTGGTAACGGCAAACTTATTACCGATGTCATCGCGGCCAATTAAGTGAATGCCATCAATAGTGAGTACCTCATCGTGCAGAATCTCAATTCCTGAATTTTTGATAAAGGCAACATTACCATCCACATCGTTACCGTAGTATTCATGATTACCAAGAATCGCATAGACACCATGTTTTGCTTTTAATTCAGCAAAAACTTTTTTGTATCCCTCATTAACGTTGGTATGGCTGTCCTGAAAAATATCGCCACCAAACACAATGATGTCGGGATTTTCAGCGTTAATCTTCGCTACCATATCCACAAATAGCTGTTTGTTGGACGTTGGCATAAGATGGAGGTCGCTAATAAAGGCGATACGCAGCTGTTCTCTATCTGCGATTTTGTTAACGGTGATTTGGGTATGAACGACATCGGTATAACGATAGTTGATATAACCGATGACAGTCACTGCGCAGAGCGAAGCGGCAATAATCCATTTTCCAAGATAGACCGGCACAGGCTTTATCAGATAATGAACGATCAGCAGTACCAGTACAGTAAACAGCAAGTAGTGTGCAAGATAGACATAATTACCAAAAAACAGGCCATACAACTCGTTTTCAATAATGAGGTTCTTTCTGATATACGCCAGTGGCAAGATGCCAAAAAACAGCAACACGCTGGTCAAAAACAGCTTAAACAACCGATAACCCTCGGAGAGTGGTGAATTTTCAGTGCTAATAAAAGCAGCCAAACGCAGATAATGTCAACCGAGTAATCACCTTCTCAAGGGTTATCTCACAGTTGTGGGGTATATATTGTTATTGTGTCGTTTTTATTTATGGATGATTATCAGCAGTTACCCTTAAGGAAAGTATGCGTTTTTCTGCAAGGGCACCATGACCAACCGGAAACACATTCTTAGTGCGAATAATCAAATTACGGTCGAATGATATGGTCATTATTTCACTTAGCGAGAGCTTCGATATGAACAGAGGTTTTTTGATATTTCAGATAAGCTGTTTATGCCATTCTGGTTCAAAAACCAGACAGAAATCATCAACATCACAGAATACAATGGTCATAGAAATGGGAGACTCTTGGCTATCTATAGATTGCAACCGAAAACATAGTTAAATCACTGAGGCTCTCTCGTCTTTTTTTGCTCGAACTCACGCTAAAGTAGACCTCCTGTTGCCACTGATAAAGGCTCTGTGCAGCCGTAAAGCCCGGGTAGCAGCAGTGAGACCGGCTCAGATTTGACCTAATGGCAGGCAAAAGCTTTAGACTCGAGTGAGACAGTACTGAATTATAAATTAGCAGTTTTCAATCTAAAGTAGTTCAACAGGTAGTAAAGCAATGCAAGAGACCCATGTCAGTTTCATCCCGACAACCAATCAGGTAGTCATCAGACAAGGCTCAATCAATGCGGATGCCCGCAGAAATAACGACCACCAGAGTTCATGGTCCAGGTTTTCAAACTGGGTTGTCAGCAATCCAAAAAAAGCGCTGGCCTCTACCCTTGGTCTGGCGGGGGCTGGTGTTGGAGCCTATTTCCTGGCAAGAGAACTCACTCTCTCCGGGAATACAAGTAGTTCAGCAATAGCAAGTAGCAATATATCCCCAACCAATCCAACGTTCAGCCGGTTACCCAAACAGGACTTAAGTCCCATCGCTATCGAATTTATGACAAAATCAGTCTCAGAATTGCCGACATCCATGATAGCGCCCCCCCTGACGACGCCGGACTGGTATAAGGCCTTAACGTCAACAGCGCAACCGTCTTCAGAAAGTCGGCAGTCGTCAACCCAGGATTCTGCCATCAGCCTGCCTGACCTGCCATTACAGACCACCACAATGGCACCTGACAGCCAGTTACCCACGGAGCTGCCAACTCTGTCAACAATCACCCCATCCACAGTGTCGAACAGCCATCAAAAAACCACGGTAGCTGCGCCTGAAACGAAAAAGAGCTTAAGTCCCACCGCTATCGAATTTATGACAAAATCAGTCTCAGAATTGCCGACATCCGTGATAGCGCCCCCCCTGACGACGCCGGACTGGTATAAGGCCTTAACGTCAACAGCGCAACCGTCTTCAGAAAGTCTGCAGTCGTCAACCCGGGATTCTGCCATCAGCCTGCCTGACCCGCCATCACAGACCGCCACAATAGCACCTGACAGCCAGTTACCCACGGAGCTGCCAACTCTGTCAACAATCACCCCATCCACAGTGTCGAACAGCCCTCAAAACACCACGGTAGCTACAGCTGAAGAGAAAACAACAGGATTGATCATAGAGCGACCTTATGCAGAATTTGAACCAGCGGGCTATCTGGCGTTTAGCGACACCGACTTTAGAGATGAGGCTTATGGTGAATCCAGGGCAATCAAGAGAAAGATAGCGCGCAACCTTCCACGGGATGTCCACCTGATTGTTTATACCTCCGGCGACCCTAAAAGAACCCGTCAAACATTCCAACCAAGTGTTGGCGACATGAAGCGTTTTCATGTTTTGAAAGTAACAGGCAAATCGAAGACCAGATACTGGGCTCGGGATAGCCTTCCCGTACCGGTTTATAGCAAAAATGGCAGTCTTGTTTTAGTTGACTCAAAATACCATTATGATTTCGAGCCTGATCAGGCAGTTGCCAACTTTTTCAACGCTACCCTTTTGTCTCATACATTTGAATTTGAAGGTGGTAATCTGCTTGCTGACAGTAAGGGCAATTGTTTTACTGTTAATAACAAGGATATGAGATGGCAGTTAGGCTTCACTGATGAGGTATTCAAAAAATGCTATGGCTGTAAACGGCTTACCCGACTTAAAAACAAGACAAAGGTTGGTCATGTGGATGAAGTAATAAAAATCATTGATGACAAAAATATCATCACTGACCGGCGTGATTATCGGCCAATCCTTCATAAGCTTGGTTATAATGTTACCATGATGCCACGGGCAAAAGGTAAACACGCCAGTTACCTCAACAGTGTGATCATTAATGGTAACGTGTTTGTCCCCGTGTATGGGGATAAAAAAAGAGACAAAAGGGCAATCGGCATATACCGAAGTTTTGGCTTGAGGGCTTATAAGTTCAGGAGCAATAGGATCTCTGCAGAATTTGAGGGATCCATTCATTGTTCGATGGTGACTTACCCTAAAATAGGCAATAACAAACCGGAAACTTCCGGTATTACATGAAAAGTTGTGATCAAAAAATGCCGGACAAAAAAGAAAGACCTAACCTTGAATTGCCCCAAATAAATGAAAATAAAATAAACTGATTGAAGATAAAAATTCGGTGTTTTGAGTTGATTAGCTTTAATGATGTTAAATATTTGGGGGCAAGTATTAGAAAGACAACTAATATACTGGCATGATCCATGGCTCGGTTAGCCTTTGGTATCCGATCAGAAACGTGCTTTAGAATCAACAGTACTGATCTGGTAGCTGTGCATCGTGCCATGGGTACATTTGAATGGAGGAATCATCGTGCTATCCAAAAGGTTATCAAATGAACATTCAGCCCTCCTTACCCAACGCATTCAACCCTCAGACCATGCCCGCACAAACCTCCAAAAATTCAGGTGTCAGCGTTTGCCGGGGGTATATCCGGGGCGGGAATGATTTGGCGCAGAAGCCGGAGCATAGACCGATTGTTGACCGGCCAGTATTTATTTAAACCACCAAATACCTGAAAGATTGCATTGTATTTCCATGGTCTGATAAGTATTGTTACATACTAAGCTTTTGTATATGCCATACGGACAGCTTATGCGAGAGTTTGACTCCAATCAGAATGATCATCAGGGAAGCTTATCAATGTTAAAATTTCCATTCATTGCCTCTGCACTCCTGTGCGTAGCCACATCTGTAAGCGCTGCCGACAAGCCGGTTGGATCCGGCCCTAACCCATATTCAGACTGTGGTATTGGAGCCGCTCTGTTTTCCGAGGGCCCTGTGTGGGCTGCGGTAACCTCAAATGTCACCTGGGATATTGGATCAACGGCTATTACTTCTGCAACCATGAGCCCTGAAACATGTAATGGCCGCAAAGTAAAAACTGCACAGTTCATTATTGATAATTACGACAATCTGGCCGAAGAAACGGCACTTGGACAGGGTGAGCATTTGACCGCAATGTTAACTGTGCGGGGGTGTCAGGCATCGGCCCACCCGACGATTGTTCAGTCTATCCGCAAAGACATGGTGGGTAACGTGACAGCTGTCAGCTATTCAACCCTGTCTGATGTGGAAAAAGCCACTCAATATTATCAGGCGATGGATGCAGGTGTTGCCAGTGTAGCGGATAGCTGCTCCGCCTGATCTGATGTTTGGCGTTGTCTGGAGACAGCGCCAGTCCATGTCTCAGTCAAACCATAAGATCTATAAGCAGTGACTAAACCTATCTTCTCTCTTTTCCTGTTGCTTTTATCGCTGTCTTCTTTTGCTGTTGTGCCTGAAACCTCCTCTGTTAATCCTGATACCCATCTTGCTACCATCCAAACACTATCAAAAACCGATACATGGAAAAAATTGCTGGTTTATGAGCCATCCGGCTTATTGGGTACAGACGTTGAAAGTGCAATCCAGACCAAAGAATTTTTTCTGGCTCCCGATGGTCGAACCAACCCGGAAGCTGAACTACTGGCAACACTACAGGCATACTCACAGCCAGTGGGCAGTGACCCTGACTCTCACGCACAATGTCGTTTTCCTGCAAGGTATCAGTGGCTCAAGTCGGAACTTGGTTTAACGGATGAGTCAGTGACGCCTGTTCACTGCCCTGAATTTTCTGAATGGTCCGAGTATGGTGATGCAAAATCATTAAGCATTATTTTTGCCTCCGGGTACCTGGGCAACCCGGCATCTTATTATGGCCACACCCTGCTGAAGCTGAACTCAAAAGACAAAGACCGTACTCAGTTATTGGATACCAGTGTCAATTTTGGAGCCATTGTAGAAGATGGTGAAGACCCGGTCAGTTACATTTTCAAGGGTTTGTTTGGTGGATATAAAGGAGGCTTTAGCCATGCTGAATACTATTTTCATAATCAGAATTACGGGGAGCTGGAACTGCGTGACCTCTGGGAGTATGAACTGGATTTAACACCTGAACAGGTCGATTTTGTCCTCGCCCATACATGGGAAGTCATGGGTAAGGAATACCAATACTTTTTTCTGAATAAAAACTGCTCATTTCGTCTTGGGGAATTGCTTGAGATTATCGATGGTGTGAAAGCCAACCCCGATAATGATTTTTGGGTGATACCACAATCTCAAATTCTGGAACTGGACAAAGCCACATTAAATGGCGAGCCCCTGGTAAAAACGATTACTTTTCACCCATCACGGCAGTTCCGTCTCTACCATCGTTTTCACACGCTTCAAGACCGACATAAAAGCATGGTTGCAGAAGCCATCGTCAACCCGCAAATACTCAATGCGGATATTTTCCAGTCAGAACGCATGGACGACAGGTTTTCAATACTGGATACCCTGCTTGATTATTATCAGTTCATTGGTCAGACCGCTTCAGAGGACGATGGACACACCATTGAGCTGGCGTATCACAATGTATTGGCACACCGCTACACTCTTCCTCCCGGTGGCAACAATCCCGCCTATGAAAAGCCTGTTTCGCCCGATGAAGGGCGCGAGCCAAGCCTTATTCAACTTGGGCTACGTTACGATGACGAGCTTGGCGGTGGTATGACGGTGAATATTCGTCCTGCCTATTATGACAGTCTGGATGGAGGGGCAGAACATGCTGAGTTTGGTGAGCTGATTATGGGCCAGGTTGAACTGTCCATGTTTGACGGCAAAGTCATTGTGGATGGTGTGGACTTTGTCAGTATTCAGAGCCTCGCAACAGAAGCGACCGGGCTTCCCGGTGATGGGTACGATGCGTGGAGACTGACAGCGGGTTTACAGCCTGCCCGACCCGGCTGCTCAGAAACCTGCCTGACACTTCAGCTAGAGGGCGACAGGGGATACACGACAATGGCTACCGATCACCTGGCCCTCTCCGGATTTGTTGGTGCCGCCGTTAGAGACAACAAACAAGGAGCCGGAAATCTGGAAGGCCGCATCACTGTCAATGCCGTAGCCAGCATCTCTGAACGGATAAATGCGCTTTTTGAATATCAGCATAAGAAGCAAATTGATGGCTCCGGATCAGATCTCAACAGTTTCCGCTTTGATACCCGATATCAGATTAGCAAAAACCGGGAGTTAAGGTTTTCCTATGAACATGACGAAAGTGATGAAGTTACCGTGCTTTTTGGACATTACTGGTAGTGACAGCTAACGGAAAGAGCGGGCTCAAGATAACCGCTGCCGATATTCAGCACTTCGCCTTTCTTCGTTTGTAAGGCAGGTAAATGACGTATTCCTTTATAAATAGCGGTTTTTATATCATCCCTGCTGAGGATAAAAAACCGCATCATCAATAGCATTAAATCACTGCTTCGCTAATGGCCTCACGATAACAGTCTACATTGCGCAGACCTGTGTCAGCATCAAACCAGTGCCAATGATCCCGGTTGATTTCCAGTGGCAACTCATGCCCTTCATCAATCTGGGCAGATTTATCAAGGCGTACACTCAGCCTCTCGTTAGAGCCTTTTACAACACCGACCGCCAGTAACTCAGAGCCTAACCGCTCAACAAGTTCCACAGACAGTATCAGGTCCGCATCCTCTTTTGAGCACAGACGTAAATCTTCAGCACGGATGCCCAAAATAGCCGAGTCACCATCGAGTTTGCCCGACAGTGTGGCAATTTGGCTATGTCCCAATGCAATTCCGTCAGCTAACTGAGTTGCTTTCAACAAATTAATCGAGGGAGAGCCAAGAAAGCTGGCGACAAAAAGCGACGACGGATTACTATAGAGTTCGTCCGGTGTACCAATCTGTTCGGGTATGCCATTGTTCATAACAATCAATCGGTCGGCTAACGTCATGGCTTCGATCTGATCATGGGTCACATAGATGGCAGTTGTTTTAAGCCGACGCTGCAACTTCTTGATCTCAAGTCGCATCTGGCCTCTCAGCCTTGCATCCAGATTGGATAAAGGTTCATCAAAGAGAAAGACCTCAGGCTTACGCACAATTGCACGCCCCATGGCCACACGCTGACGTTGTCCACCTGAGAGCTGGCCTGGTTTCCGATCCAGCAGTTGAGAAAGCTCAAGCGTTTTTGCAGCCTCTTTAACCCGCTTTTCAATCTCAGCCTTGGCCAGCTTTCGATTTTTCAGGCCGTATGCCATGTTGTCAAACACCGTCATATGTGGGTAGAGCGCATAGTTCTGAAACACCATGGCAATATCCCTGTACGCCGGCTCCCTGTCATTCACCCGCTGATCTTTTATCCACAAGTCGCCACTGGTGATGGATTCCAGGCCAGCAATCATTCGCAGAAGCGTTGATTTACCACAACCGGATGGGCCAACAACAACCACCAGCTCGCCATCAGCAATATCGATGCTGATGTTTTTTACGGCTTCAACACCATTGGCATAGGTCTTTTCAAGGCCGTCTATTACCACTCGAGACATATTGATATCCTGTTATTTTTCGGTTTCCACCAACCCCTTGATGAACATTCGCTGGAAGATCACCACAACCAGCACCGGGGGAATTGTCGCCAGAATGGTTAAGCCAAAGGCGATATTAAACTGAGGTAAGTCACCACCTTCGTTGATGGTTTGAAACATCTGTCGTATGCCAATTACAACCGTGTAGTAGTCAGTATCTGTTGTCATCAGTAATGGCCAGAGATACTGGTTCCAACCAACCACAAACATGATGATGAAAATTGCAGCCAGCATGGTGGACGACAAAGGCAGAAGAATATCGATAAAAAACCGCACTGGCCCGGCACCATCCATACGGGCAGCTTCCATTAATTCACCTGGCACTGAGCGATAGAACTGCCGGAAGAAAAAAGTGCCCGTTGCTGATGCGATCAAGGGAATAATCAATCCGGCATAGCTATTGAGCAGCTCCAGCTGGGCGACCACTTCATAGGAAGGAATAATCCTGACCTCCAGAGGTAGCAGCAGTGTTGCAAAAATCATCCAGAACAACGGTGTTGCCAGGGGAAACCGAAAATAAACCAGGGCATAGGCAGCAATGGTGGAGATAATAATCTTGCCAATAGCAAAGCCCAGACCCAACACAAGGCTGTTCAACAACATACGCCAGGCGGGTGTTGATAAATCATCATTACCGCCAAGAATGGTCTTGTACGTTTCCCATCCATACCCTCCGGGAAAAAATTGCAGCCCTTCCTTAAACAATGTCTCCGGCGTATGGGTGGATGACATGAGCGCAATCCATAAAGGCAACACCATAATCAAGGTGCCCATGATTAAAATACCGTGACGTATGACGGTGCGAGTCCATGGTTTACTCATCAGTAATGCACCTTTTTATCAACATAACGGAACTGGATAATCGTCAGGCAGATGACAAACAGCATCAGAATAACCGACTGCGCGGCGCTACCTCCCAAATCAGCTCCAAGAAAACCATCCTGATAAATCTTGTACACCAACGTCGTAGTTGAGCCTGCGGGGCCGCCACGGGTGGTCAGATCGATCACACCGAAAGTTTCGAAGAAGGCATAAGTCGTATTGATAACCAACAGGAAGAACGTGGTAGGTGCCAGAAGTGGGAAGGTAACTGTCCAGAATCGTTTAATAGAACCCGGGCAATCAATTCTTGCAGCTTCCTGAACAGAAGCAGGTATCCCCTGCAAACCGGATAAGAAGAAAATAAAGTTGATACTTAACTGCTTCCATACAGAAATCAAAACGACAACGAAGATCGCATCACTTCCATCCCGGGTATGGTTAAAGTCAAAGCCCAGTGCGTTGATACCATTGTAAAGATCCCCCATCAAAGGGCTGAACAATAAACTGCCAACCAGGCCAGCCGCTGGAGGCGCGATGGCATAGGCCCACATCAGAAAGGTTTTATAAACCCCGGCACCGGTCAACACTTCATTCACCTGAACCGCCAGTAGTAATGCCAGTGATAGAGAAAAAAAAGTAACCAGCGCTGAAAAAAACAGGGTAAACAACACCGTGCTGACATACTCCGGATCTTCCAGAACATCAGTAAAATTTCGCAACCCTACAAATTCGCTGGAAAGCCCGAAAGCATCTTCCATATAAAACGACTGCTGAATGGCCTGGCCAGATGGCCAGAGGAAAAACACCAGGATGATGAGTACCTGGGGCAATATCAAGAAATACGGCAGTGCACTGTGTTGAAACTGATTTTTCTGCACAACAATTTATAACCCGCTATAACCCGAAAAATATTACCAGAAGCACCACAGCCCCTTAGTAACTGTGGTAATAAATGAACAATTAACCACTTAGTTATAAGTGTCGTTAAAGCGGGACAGCAGTTTGTTGGATTCACGCTCAATAGAATTGAAGGCATCGTCCACACTGGTCTGTCCGGAGAGAATCTTTTCATAATTCTTGTAGAGGCTTTCACGAATCTGAACGTAGTAGCCCAGACGATAGCCTTTGGTCCACTCGCCACCAGCAAGGCTCAACTGCAGCATACCAACCTCGGCATCCGGTGCTTCCTGGTAATAGCCACTCTCTTTGGCCAGTGTATAGGCATCGTTGGTGATGGCCACATAGCCAGTTTCCCTGTGCCATAACAACTGAGTCTCAGCCTGTGTCAGGAACTTGTAGAATTCAGCAATGCCCTTGTATTCATCAGCATTGTGCCCGGTAAAGCTGAACAGTGCTGCACCACCAATAAAGGTGCTTTTGGGCTCTTCGATCAAGCTGCTCCAGTAGGGCAGATAGGTTGTGCCAAATTCAAAGTCAGCCGTCTTTTTCAAGTTTCCGAAAGAACCGGATGAGCCCAGCCACATTGCCACCTGACCTTTGGTAAAGGCATCCTGATTATCGCCCCAGGCTCTGCCGTAATAGCCATAGTAGCCGTTATCCATCCACTCTTTGACTTTGCCCCAGTGCATTTTCAGGGCATCGTTGTTATAGAGAATTTTTACATCAGTGCTGTCGTAACCGTTGTTGCCAGTTGCCATGGGCAGGTTATGGCGGGAATGGAAGTTCTCGGAAAAGATCCATGGGCTGTGAGACTGAGCCAATGCCAGATAACCAGCGGCTTTCAGTTTGGGCGCTGCCTGCTCAAACTCTTCCCAGGTTTTGGGTGGAGTTACACCGGCTTTGGCAAGAGCTTCTTTGTTGAAATAAAGAAGAGGTGTGGAACTGTTGAAGGGCATTCCGATCATTTTGCCAGCAGAGTCTGCATAAAAGTGTCGAACACCTGGGATATAATCGTTGCTATCAAAGGCAATGCCATTATCTTCCAGCAGATCCTGCACTGGATAGACGGCACCCTTCGCATTGATAATGGTTGCAGCACCGGCATCAAAAACCTGAATGATATGTGGCGCTTTTCTTGCTCTGAAAGCTGCAATACCGGCAGTCATCGTGTCTTCATAACCGCCTTTGTTTACCGCTGTCAGCCTGTATTCATCCTGACTCTGGTTAAAGCGGTCTACTAATATTTCAACCACTTCACCATTTCTTCCACCCATGGCATGCCACAGGGTTAATTCGGTTGCACCCTGTGCAATTGATGCCGCAAAAGAGGAGACACTCAAGCCAGCAAACACGATCAATTTTCTGATGTTCATTTATAACAATCCATTTCTGATTATATTAATCAACAGAACACATCCTAAGAATTCAAAATGACAGTTTTGTTAAAATCTGAAATTCGACTCTCAGGTTTCTAATGCACGGTTGTTTGATATTCGGGTAAACAATACTTGAGTCAGACAGTTGGCATCATTCTCGTATTTCAGGACAATGATAAGCAATGAGATCTGCTCAGATTTGACTGAATAATCAGGTTGAAACTTCAACTCATTGACCCGTTTTCCTGAGTCGGGATAAGGTAGAGCTTTAACGCAGTTATTATCAGACGATGGCTAATCCAGGGAGGGTTAATGCCTCACAAACTTATCCTCAAGCTGTTGCTTGCCTGCTTTGTATTGCTGACCTTCTCTTCAGTTAAGGCTCAAACCCCAGCTGAGATTGATGAGCCCCTCTATAAGCCGTTCATTGAGCGCTATATTCTTGATGAACTCAAGAATCTCCGTCAGGATCAGCAGTTCATGCGGGCTGAACTGATCAATAAAGTTGCTGAGGCCCGGCTGGATGCCTCAGATCGGGCGGTACGTTATACAACGGATACCGTTAACAATATCTTCTTCATCATTACTGGCGCGGCTTCGATTCTGGTTTTGCTTGGGTGGCGTTCATTGCGAGAGGTTCGTGAAACCATTAAGGCACAGGTCGAAAGCCAGGTTTCTCAGATGACACTGGAATATGAAAAAAGGCTGAATGAGCTTGAGACGAAGCTGGTCGTTCGTTCGGAGCAGATTATTTCTGCCCAGGAAAAGATATCGCAAACCAATCAGGTTCATTCATTATGGATGCGTGCTGGGCTTGAGACGAACCTCCATGAGCAGATCAACATCTATGACCAGATTTTGGAAATCAAACCGGATGATGTTGAGGCACTGACCTATAAGGCTGACTCGTTGCTGGATCTTGGTGAGGCCCGGTGGGCGCTATCACTGACCAATCAGGCGATTGAACATGATCACGAATATGCGCTTGCCTACTGGCAAAGGGCCTGTGCTGAAGCGGCACTTGGGCAACATGATGAGGCGGTACGGGATCTTGAAACCGCCATACTGCAATCTCCCGCGTTAAAGGATGAAGTCGTCAGTGAGACCGCTTTTGAGGTTCTGCATGGCCATCTGTCGTTTAAGAAGTTGTTACAGCCAGATATGTCGGAGGTAGAAATGAGTTAGTTCTCTTTCAGAAACTCAACCTGCTGTAAACTTGCTTGGTTTTTTGCATAATGTTGGCTGAAGAGCCAAAAATCTGCTTCAGGCCTTAGTGCTGATTGCATAGCAGTCTGAAGCTTTAAAAGAGCCTTCATTTAATAGCCCTCTGAGCCATCGCAGTGAGGGCGATGCACTTCTGATGGAGTACCAGTAAAGATAGGCACTGACCGATGGCAGTTCATAGGGCAGTGGAAGAATTTGCAGTCCCATATCCTGAGACAATTGTTGAGCGTAATCCTGCGGCAGGGTGAGCAATAAGTCTGAGCAGGAAGCCACCTGACAGCCTACCTGGTAATCCCTCAAACGAAGGGCAATTGAGCGTCGTTTTTCCAGGCTGGCCAATTGCTGATCTTCATAACCAGGTCCTTCCCGGCGGGATGACACCAGAATATGTTTTTCATTCAAATATTCATCCATGGTCAGCTGTGTTGTTATACGGCTGTGATTTTTTCGGGCAACGACAACCATCGGTGTTTTCTGCAGTAAGGTATATTCGATTTGGCTGCCCACCGGCAGAAGCACGTCAATGGCAAGGTCGATATTGCCTGCTCTTAGCTCCTTTTCCACATGGTGACGATCAAGTTTCACACTATGGATCGAAATGTCAGGAGCCTGTTGCTGTATAGCCATCATTAATGGCGGCAGCACAACAGTTTCCATTGCCTTATGAATGGCCAAAGTAAATGACAACTTACTGGTGACCGGGACAAAGTCATCTCTCGGTGCCAGCACACGCTCCAGGTCGCCAAGGACGGTGCGCAATTCCGGTAAAATTTCCCGGGTATATAAAGAAGGTTGAAGGCCCCGACCCTCACGGATAAACAGTGGATCGTCCAACTGTTCTCGAAGCCGGTTTAAGGCGTGGCTGACTGCGGGTTGGGTAAGGTTGAGTCGTCCTGCGGCACCGGTAATTGAGCCGGCAACGGCAATGGCTTCGAGCACTCTCAGAAGATTAAGATCAAGTCTTGATATATGCATAATATTTATAGTTATTCATCAAAACTATTCATTTGATCGAGATTATCTTCTACAGCAGCATAGAGGGCAATAACAATAACAGCGAGGCCTTCATGGATTTTTCCCATTCCGCCAAAGCGCAGGATTTTCTCAAGCGCACTCAGGCATTCATGAACGACAAAGTACTGCCAGCAGAAGAAGCTTATCATCAGGCACTGTCCACCTCCGCAGACCACTCTGAATGGCAGCAACCGGAAATCGTTGAAGAGTTAAAAAGACAGGCTCGCAGTGCAGGGCTCTGGAATATGTTTCTGCCCTGTGATGAATGGGGCGCAGGACTTACCAATACTGAGTATGCACCTATTGCCGAGGCCACTGGCTGGAGCTTGATGGCACCGGAGATCTTTAACTGTAATGCGCCGGATACCGGCAATGCCGAAGTGCTCTGGAAATACGGCAGTGAGGAGCAAAAAGAGCAATGGCTTAAACCGTTGCTGGCCGGGGAAATTCGTTCTGCGTTCTGTATGACCGAACCAGAGGTTGCCTCCAGTGATGCAACCAATATGGGTGCCACCTGTGTCGTTGAGGGTGATGAGATAGTATTGAATGGTCGTAAGTGGTGGAGCAGTGGTATTGGCCATCCTAACTGCAAGTTCGTTATCTTTATGGGCATTTCCAACCCTGATGCCGATCGACATCACCGTCATGCTATGGTGCTGGTGCCTTTGGCTACGCCCGGTATCAAAATCGAGCGCATGTTAAGTGTTATGGGTGACTACGATGCACCATTTGGTCATGGTGAAGTGTCGTTTACTGATGTACGGTTACCTTTGTCTGCCTTTATTGGTGGCCCGGGCCGGGGGTTTGAAATTGCCCAGGGGCGTCTGGGGCCTGGTCGTATCCATCATTGCATGCGTTTGATTGGCTCTGCAGAAAAAGCACTCAAACTGTTGTGTGAGCGGGGTCTGAGCCGCAAGGCGTTTGGAAAGCCTTTGGTGAAGTTAAATGGCAATCCTGATGTGATTGCCAATGCCCGCATCGGTATTGAACAGGCCCGGTTGCTAACTCTGAAAGCGGCATGGCTCATGGATACAAAAGGCATTATGGGCGCAATGAGCGAAGTTTCCCAGATCAAGGTGGTGGCCCCCAACGTTGCCCAGCAGGTGGTTGATGCGGCTATTCAGATGCACGGTGGTGGTGGTCTTTCCGATGATTTCCCGTTAACCCGTATGCTGGCAATGGCAAGGGTGCTGCGTTTGGCGGATGGGCCAGATGAAGTGCATCGTGGGTTGATTGCCAAGTTTGAACTGATGAAGTATCGATAACACGAAAAATAATAAATAGGATCAAGGCATGTCGTCTATAAAAACAATAATTGTGACCGGCGGTGCCAGCGGCCTTGGCCGTGCAACTTGTGAGCGCTTTGCCCGTGCAGGTTATTCGGTTTGTGTCGCTGATATCAATCAGGAGCCAGGCAATAAAACTGTCGAAGCCCTGAAAGCCCTGGGTGCCGATGCCTATTTCACCCGCTGTGATGTCACCAGTGATCAGGATGTAGAAGCCATGATTGCCAGCGCCGTGCAGCGCTGGGGCAATATCGGTGTGCTGGTTAATAATGCCGGTGTGGCAGCCGGTGGTCGTATCGAAACGTCCTCCATGGAAGATTGGCAGTGGATCCTGGACATTAACCTGCTGGGTGTTGCCAGAGGTTGTAAGACCATTACGCCACTGTTTAAGCAGCAGCGCTCCGGCCATATTGTCAATATTGCTTCGCTTGCCGGTTTGGTGAATGCACCGATGATGTCCAGCTATAACGCCACCAAAAGTGCAGTGGTGGGCCTGTCAGAAACCATCAGGATCGAGTTGGAACCTTTTGGTATTCATACGTCAGTGGTTTGCCCGGGATTTTTTCAGACCAATCTTGCTGAGTCTTTTCGATCCGGTGATGCTGAAATGAAAAAGGTGGTGGATAAGCTACTGGCCAGTTCCAACATCACCGCTGAAGATGTGGCCAATGATATCTTCAATGCGGTTCAGAATAAGACATTTTATGTCTTGCCCCATCGCGAGGGGCGCACACTGTGGCGCATCAAGCGTTACCTGCCATCGCTGTTCAAAACACTGGTGAGCAAAGGGTATAAGAAGAATTTAAAAAAACAGGGCGTGAAACTATGACCACTGAAAGTGCAGGATTTGTTGATCAGCCGGGAACGGTTCGATCCGGAGAGGAGCTGGATAGGGTGGCACTGGATGCCTATCTGAATAGGATGTTTCCTGATATTGCCGGTGACCTTAAGGTTGAGCAATACCCCGGCGGTGCTTCCAATCTGACTTACCTGGTTTCCAAAGGCGAGAAAGAATGGATTCTCAGACGCCCGCCTTTTGGTGTAAAAGCGGCTTCTGCCCACGATATGAGTCGTGAATATCGTGTAATGTCTGCTTTGCAGGATCATTACCCGGTACCCAAAATGGTGGCCTTTTGTGAAGAGCAGAGTGTTCTGGGGTGTGATTTCTATTTGATGGAGCGCCTGAATGGCATTATTCCACGCAATAACCTGCCAAAAGGGATGGCACTATCGGAGCAGGAAGGTCGACAGTTGTGCATCAATGTTCTGCAAAAGTTCAGTGAATTGCACAACATCGATATTGAAAAAGCCGGTTTGACCAGTCTGGGTAAAGGTTCCGGATACGTGCAACGTCAGATCGACGGCTGGAGTGGCCGTTATCGTAAGGCGATCACCGACAATGTACCCGACTTTGAACAAGTGATGAGCTGGCTCGACAGTAAGCAACCTGAAGATGCTGGCACCTGTCTGATTCACAATGATTTCCGGTTCGACAATGTGGTCTTGAACCCGGACAACCCAACTGAAGTTATTGGTGTGCTGGACTGGGAGATGTGCACACTGGGTGACCCATTGATGGATCTGGGTAATAGCCTTGCCTACTGGATCGAAGCGGATGATGAACCACAAATGCAAATGTTCCGCCGTCAACCAACGAATATTGCGGGTATGCTGACGCGCAAACAAGTGGTCGATTGGTACTGTGAGCAGAATACTATTGAACTGAAGACGTTTGATTTCTACGAAGTTTACGGCTTATTCCGGCTGGCAGTGATTATGCAGCAGATATACTACCGCTTTCATCATGGCCAGACCAGGGATCAACGTTTTGCCATGTTTCCTATGGCGATAGCTTATCTGGAGCAACGCTGCCTGCGGTTGATCAGCCAGTCATCACTCTAGCCCCGGATAAAAAGAACAATGGCTACCATTTATTTGACTCGACACGGTCAGGCATCATTTGGGCAGCACGACTATGACTGTCTTTCCCCGCTGGGTGAACGTCAGGCTGTTATTACTGGCGAGTGGTTGGCACAAACACTGGGCAAGTCATTTCAATTGTCAGGCTCCGGCACCTTGCTGCGACAACAGCAGACGCTGGCTGGTATCCATAAAGGGATGTCGAAAAGCGGGTACCGTTCGTTGTGCGCGGATATCACCTTTCCCGGGCTGGATGAGCTGGATTCCGGTGACTTGATGCTGGCGGCGAACCCCGATTTTACCGATCGGGCACAAATGGACCTGGCTTTTGCCCGGGCGGCTAACCCTAAGCAGGCTTTTTTTGATGCCTATCGTGCGGCACTGTTTCGCTGGATGTCTGGTGATTATGACAATGAATACCAGGAGTCCTGGAATACCTTTAAATCCCGGACGATAGAGGTACTTTATCAGTCGACCCGTCAGATGGCACAAAATGATTCCGCTGTGCTGGTCAGCTCAGGTGGTGTGATCTCTGTGATTATACTGCAACTGTTAAACTGTCCGGATACTGAGATGTTTCGTATTAACCGACAGATTCACAATACATCCATTACAGCTATCTCTGAGCGCAACGGTAAACTGAGCCTGCATGGTTTCAACAATTATTCACACCTTGAAGTAAAAGGTGAAAAAGCGTTGCTCACCCGCATATAAAAACAATAAAGAGACGTCTTATGACAAACAACAAACCCCAAAAAGATCTGTTCAACCTGCAAGGAAAAATTGCATTGGTGACTGGTGCCAGTCGAGGCATTGGTGAAGCTATTGCCAGACTGCTGGCAGAACAGGGTGCCCATGTGATTGTTTCCAGCCGTAAGTTGGATAGCAGTGAAGCCGTTTGTAGCAGTATTCGTGACAGCGGCGGCTCTGCCGAAGCTATCCCCTGTCATATCGGAGATATGGATCAGATCACCTCCCTGTTTGATACGATCAAGGCAAAACATGGTGAGCTGGATATTCTGGTGAATAATGCAGCGGCCAACCCTTACTTTGGGCATATTCTTGATACTGATCTGGCGGCCTTTCAAAAGACAGTAGACGTTAATATTCGTGGCTACTTCTTTATGTGCGCAGAGGCTGGAAAAATCATGCGCAAAAATAACGGTGGTAATATTGTTAATGTTGCTTCTGTCAATGGTGTTGTGCCCGGGCATATGCAGGGTATTTACTCGGTTACCAAAGCAGCGGTTATCTCCATGACCAAAGCCTTTGCCAAAGAGTGTGCCGGGCTGAATATCCGGGTAAACGCCTTATTACCGGGTTTGACTGAAACAAAGTTTGCCTCAGCACTGACGGGCAATCCGGCAATTCTGAAACAGGCATTGACGCATATACCCATGAATCGCAGCGCCGCACCTGAAGAAATGGCGGGAACTGTTCTTTACCTGGTGTCTGACGCTTCCAGTTATACAACGGGTGCCTGCATAAATGTGGATGGCGGATATTTAACCGTTTAAATCTGCTTTTTTCTCTCTGGCAGGATAGTTACCTCTGAAGCTGGTTCAACTTCTAACAGAACCAGTTTGAGCTGCTTCTCTTTCCTGGGCAGGCACTTTATGATTAGCCTTTCTAACGCTGCCTGTGTAGTAAAAGAGGTATAAAGTGTTTAAAGGCAACCTGTCTGAGCTGAGTAACTATCAGCACCTGCCGGCTAAGCTGTTGAATGTCATCGAGCATGTGAAACAGCGCACTTATGATTCTGTCAAAAATGGTCATTACCCTATCGAAGGCGATAAAGTCTTTTTCTTTGTCGTTGATGACAATACCCAACTACTCAGTGACCGACGCTCTGAATGTCATCGTAAATACGTTGACGTACAAATCCTGCTTGCCGGTGAAGAGCGTTACGGTTACAGCCTGCAGCCATTCCAAAGTATTGCTGAAGACCTGCTCGACGCCAAAGATATCGCCTTTAGTGAAGATATTATTGAAGAGCAATTTACCGACCTGAACGAACAGGAATTTATCATCTTCAATGTGGCTCAACCGCACCGTCCATTGGTCGCTATCAATGAGCCAATGCCAGTGCGCAAAGCAATTATTAAAGTGGCCAACGATTGGCTGGAGGCGTAACCGTGAATACACTAAGTTGGAATGACAGCAATATTCCCCACCACATTACCCTGGAAAATAAAGGTCAACATACGCGTATCGAAATGCGTATTATCAAAGACATTGAGCCAGAAGTGATTCATTTAAACGTTGACTGGCCACTGGAAATACTGGCTGAAGCCTGGCAGGGCGCGGCAATGCAAGCATCAGAAGCTTATGATGATGGCAATCTTTACTCACAGGTTCGAGTGCTATTTAACCTGGAAAATGGCTGTGTGATCTGGCTGGTAAACCATATAAAAATGCCTTCTGGTGAGAAAATGTCGGCCGACCGTCTGGCATGGGTTCCGGCGATGCATGGCAAAGATGGCAAACTGATTGCGATCTGATCAATCAGGCGGTAAGTGCATAAAACCGGGCCAGGTGCCCGGTTTTGTGTTTTTGAACGACGGAAGCTAAACGATAAGAAAGCCATCGATTTATTCCCCGGCAAGTTGAACAATTAAATATTGGATACACAGTTCAGGGCTGGTCAGCACTTTATGCTGCAATGCTTCAGGTAAACGCTTGACCGCTGGCGCCATCGAAGCCTGCGCCAATACAATAGAGTCGTCCTCAAGGCAATGTTGCTCGATATAGTCAGCAATCGTCTGCTGATAACGCTCTGAACAACCATCAAGATAGTGTTGCCAGGCATCGTCAATCACCCGCACCTTAGCCAGTTGCTGAATGTCTGCCTGATACTCCGCCAGCAAATTCATGGTTGGCTCAATCGTCGTTTTCAGGGCCGCAAGCACAGTAATTCCATTTGCCTGGCTGGCCGCCAATGCCATAGGTCTATCGACGCGTATCACCTGTGCACTCCCGGTTTTTGAACTTTCCGCCAGGTGACCGATACTCGAACAGGTACAGATAATCCACTCCGCCCCCTGTTCTTCAAGATTCAGTATGTGCTGTTCGACCTGTTTTGCCAGGGTATCATCCAGGCCAACGCTGCTGGCGTACTGCAATAACTCTGGGGCATTACGGTGGATAACATCAGCGATCTCAGTTAACGGGCTCTCTTGAATGCAGGCATCAAATAAGGTTTGATTGGCTGTTAAAGTATGTAAAAACGCAACTTTCACGTTTCGGGGGCTCCTTTAAAAACTGCGATAACCGGGCGAAGGGTTGAATAAAACTAACGCAAAAGACACGGAAAGTAGAGAGGCAACAGGCTTTCCCTGTCAAAGGTTCCTGATCAATGAAAAGGCCGACAATAACTGTCGGCCTTTTCAGGTCTCCCGTCGTGAAAGCTATCAACTCAGCAGTGTTAGCTTAAGCCACCAATACAGGGAATGGTGCCAGGTTGTGGGGCAGATCACCACTCGACGCTGGAACCATCGAATACACGAAAGCTGCCGGACTCTTCCAGAGTCAGGTTTTCAGTGACCTTGATAATACCGGCAACACTCTGCTCTGCGGGGAACGTGGCATCCTTACCGCCCATATCGGTTTGTACCCAACCCGGATGAATGGCCAGGGTTTTCACCTGCTTGTTGCGCAGGTTTTGTGCCGCCGATACCAGAATCTGGTTCAAGGCTGCTTTTGATGCGCGGTAACTGTACATATTGCCGGAGCTATTATCCCCCAGACTGGCAACCCGGGTAGAGATACCGACGATGGTCTTATGTTCACTGGCCGCCACATTGTCCTGCAGTGCCTGAATAAGCAGTGCCGGAGCAACGGTGTTGATGGTGAGCACTTCCAGCCATTTCGCCTGGGTCATCTCACCCAGTGTTGCGCAGTCTGACCCCAGTACACCGGCATTGAGGATAAGGTGATCGATAGCCTGACCATTCAGGCTGGTAGCCAGGGCATTGATGTCTGCCTCTTGGGTCACATCCAGCGGTAATACCTGGACAGTGGCGTGTGCAGTTGCCAGTTCATTCAGTGCACTTGCTGACTGTGGTGAACGACAAGTTGCCAATACCTGCCAGCCTTTCGACGCATACTGACGGACAAACTCCAAGCCCAGACCACGGTTGGCACCGGTAATCAAAACAACAGACATAAGCAGTTCCTGAGATTCAATGAAACTGTTAAGTGTATGCGCTGATAAGGACAAAAAGGTGGAAGTTGCCAAGAAAGTGCACAAGATTCGACATTATCAAATTAAGTACCTCTACTATCGAGTGGTCAGAAACTGGAGGGCAAAATGCATCAGGCGAGCCCTGGTTAACTCCCCGGCACCGCCGCTTATCCCCGCAACTGCAACAAACTCCCCGTTCAGGTAGAGGGGGATGGCGAGACAGTTTAATCCGGCCTGTGCCTCTTCCAGATCCAGGGCATAGTTATGTTGTGATACCCACTGGAGCTCCTTTTCCAGCGCCCTGGAGACTTGTCCCAGCAGGCGCAAACGACGCAGTAATTCATGGTCAAACGCGAGAAACACCTTGCCGATAGCCGATGTGGTCAAACCTTCACGTTTGCCACGAGGGCTGCGAATGGTGAGTGAATGGTCGCCTTCAACCGCATCAAGGTAGAGATATTCCTGGGCACCGCTGGGCACGGCCAGATAGGCGGTGTTATCTGTGAGCTGTGCCATTTTCATCAGCAAGGCACTGAAATGCCGTCGAATGGCTTCGTCTTTTTGCTCCAGTGGTCTGGACAACTCACGAAGTCTCAGCCCCAGAGAATAACCTTGTTTGCTGCGCAAGACATACCCCAGCTCGCTCATGGTCGCCAGCAGGCCATGAACCGTGGTCTTGTTCAGCTCAACCGCCTCACTGACCTGCTGCAGAGTTAATGGCCCGGGATGCCGGGACAGCACCTCAAGAATGGCGAAACTTCGCTCAACCGACTGAATTCGTTTTGGCTCTTTGTACATCAGAGTTTCCTGATCATTTTTCAGGCATTGTCCATCGGTGACGTGGAAGGATAAAGATGGTCAGCAGTGAACTTCTTACGGGGGAATTATATACGACAAGGTGGGACATAATCCGCCACCTGTTCAGGCTTTGAAAACAATCCTTACATTTGTTGAAAACGCATCAGTGAGCCGCCTGCTTTTTTGTTGTGCTCGTTAATCTCATGGGCTGTCAGTCTTTTCCATGCTTTCGTCGTTAACATGTCTGGTGGTAAGGTCAGGTAGGGGCTTTCTTCATTACCTGCCTGTACCCCGGTAACATGGTGATTGGTAAATGTCCCCCACTCTTTGACGACATGCTTATAAAGACGGGTATCAAACTGATTGCGCCCGATTAAAATGGACTTAAGGTGTTCTGGTGGAGATTTTTCATCGTAGAGCTTATTGCCGGTCACCTGAAAGCGGGCAGAAGCAACTTTTTCCTCACCGTACAGACGAGCAACCACTGACGTCACTGAGTCGACAGCTTCTGTCGGTGCTACCAGTAGAAATTCGTCGTTTATTCTTCTGATGGCTGCACAATAAGTGTCTTCTGTGCATTCACCATCCATATGATCTTTCCCGGCGATCAGCCGGGTTTGTAAATTATCAATCATGGTGGAACCGGCATAAGTTTCAACATCCTCTTTGGCAAGGTAACCCCGTTGATAATCAAAATTAATGGAGGACACGGCTCTTGCTACCGGCTCCCGAACTAATGAGATATATCGTCCCTGTAAACCACCTTCCTCTATCAGGCCTGTGGGCATATGGCCACTGATAAATCGGGGTGAATGTTGTGCTTTAAGGTTTTCAAGCGCTTCCGGAGAGGGATAACCGCCCATTCCACCAGGCTTGAAAAGATTGGGGGAAACACCCTCTTGCCGCATAACGGAGCAGCGATGATTAAATACGCTGCCTGAATCAGCACTGATGGCTTTCATCAGACAGGCAATGTTGGTCCCCCCGGTTTTCGGCGTATGGATAAAAACGATATCCTCTTGCCCTGCTTGTCGTATTTTGTCGGAGACATTCACGGGGTTAAGCAGGGTAATCGTTGATGAAGCGTAAGACATGTTGGTTTGCATTATTCATTCACCTCGTGTGGCAAGACGCTGCAACACTGCAAAAATTGGCGGTGTGGCCCTGAAGCACCGGGAAGGTAAGCGGCTGAACAGCGGATTTCAGATCATCTGGTTAGTTTGATCGTATTCACTGCAAAAATGTTCCTTAACTTTTTCAGGCTGATACCCTGTTTCATCAAACCTTTGCCTCAGCCCTGATCGATTGAGTGTTGCCAGTCAGAGTCACCACCACGGTTAAGGGTATAAATGTGCAACCGGGCAACGGTGAGTTATGATGCTGGTCAATAATGATGCCCGGAGTCCGGCCATGAGCTCAGATACCTTTTTCCTTAACGATGAAAACACCCTTTACGGGCGCATGAAAGCGGCCTGCCAGGAGGACTGGCATAACTACTGCCATCACCCGTTTGTCAGGGGGATGGCCGACGGATCGCTGCCAATTGCCTCTTTTCGCCACTACCTTCAGCAGGATTATCTGTTCCTGATTCACTTTGCCAGGGCTTACTCACTGGCGGTTTACAAGTCGGATAACCTGGAAGATATGCGTTCTGCATCGGAGTCCGTCAGCGGTATCCTGGGCGAAATGACGCTGCATCTGGCCTATTGTCGGGAGTGGGGGCTGACAGAGAAGGATGTGGTCAGCCTGCCGGAAGCCCGGGCCAATATGGCATACACCCGTTATGTGCTGGAGCGGGGAATGGCCGGTGATATTCTTGATCTTTACACGGCGTTATCGCCCTGCGCGGTGGGTTATGCGGAAATCGGGTATCGTTTAAAGAACGACCCGGATACGCTCAAAGAGGGCAACCCTTATTGGGCCTGGATAGAAACTTACGGGGGTGATGAATTTCTTGGTGGTGCCAGAAAGCAGGTCGAGCAGCTGGAGCAGCTGGCCAGGTCCCGTTATAACGCCGCCCGAATGGATGCTCTCTGCCAGACTTTCCGGGAAGCGACCCGCCTGGAAATCGGCTTCTGGCAGATGGGTATAGACTGCTCATTTTAACGTCCGTTGGCAGTTCGCCATTCTCTGCTATCCTGAGGTCTCGAACAACAACTCATAAAGGCAAACTTGTGAATCTTGAATCAAGAGTTGAGAAACTGGAGATGAAGCAGGAAGCACTGGATCACGCTTTTCGAGACTTGGTGAAAGTTGTCAGTGCAACCCATGAAGTGGTTGCCCTTGTTCTCAAAGAGCAGCAGGATACCCGCAGAGAATTGAATGAGTTCAAGGGAGAGGTCAATGCTCAGTTCAGACAGATCAATCAACGTTTTGATCAGCAGGACAAACGCTTTGACCAGCAGGACAAACGCTTTGACCAGCAAGATAAACGTTTCGACAAGATTGAAGAAATTCTGATACAGATTATTGGTCGACTTCCCGATCAGCCTGCTATTTAAATCTGATCATGCTTCCGGAGTTTTGAGGGTGTCGCTAAAGCCCTCACCACCAAGTCATTCAGTGATCACTACGAGTGCTGGAAAAGCACCGATAGCGCTTACGCGCCATATCCGGTGCATATAGAGAAAAAGCCCAGTTGATTGCTCAACTGGGCTTTTCTGTTGGGTGCCTGGCGATGACCTACTCTCACATGGGGAGACCCCACACTACCATCGGCGATCGGTCATTTCACTGCTGAGTTCGGGATGGGATCAGGTGGTTCTAACCTTCTATGGTCGCCAGGCTTAACTGGTTTGAGTTATGGGTTGTGTGTTATGAGACACACTTCCCCTAACTCTGGAATCCGGTCATTAAGCTTTCTTGCTGTACACTCTTGCGTATGGCTCGTTGTTGCAGTTACTCATTACTCACAACTACTCTCAAATCGCTTTGGCGTTATATGGTCAAGCCGCACGAGTCATTAGTATTGGTTAGCTCAATGCCTCACAGCACTTACACACCCAACCTATCAACGTCATAGTCTTTAACGGCTCTTCAGGACTCTCAAGGAGTCAGGGAAGTCTCATCTTGAAGGGGGCTTCCCGCTTAGATGCTTTCAGCGGTTATCCCGTCCGAACATAGCTACCGGGCAATGCGTCTGGCGACACAACCCGAACACCAGTGGTCCGTCCACTCCGGTC
>NZ_JAGHQV010000520.1:0-532 GCF_017744175.1 Thalassotalea sp. G20_0
ACCAGTGCGGCACCGCAGGCGACGGTATCAAGCCCCGCCATGAACGTTTCCGGCCTGTCGGGGACCACCATGGAACTGCCCACCAGTGCGGCACCGCAGGCGACGGTATCAAGCCCCGCCATGAACGTTTCCGGCCTGTCGGGAACCACCATGGAACTGCCCACCAGTGCGGCACCGCAGGCGACGGTATCAAACCCCGCCATGAACGTTTCCGACCTGTCGGGGACCACCATGGCACTGCCCAACAGTGCGGCACCGCAGGCGACGGTATCAAGCCCCGCCATGAACGTTTCCGGCCCGTCGGGGACCACCATGGCACTGCCCACCAGTGCGGCACCGCAGGCGACGGTATCAAGCCCCGCCATGAACGTTTCCGACCCGTCGGGGACCACCATGGCACTGTCAACCAGTGCGGCACCGCAGGCGACGGTATCAAGCCCCGCCATGAACGTTTCCGGCCTGTCGGGGACCACCATGGAACTGCCCACCAGTGCGGCACCGCAGGCGACGGTATCAAGCCCCGCCATGAACG
>NZ_JAGHQV010000521.1:0-531 GCF_017744175.1 Thalassotalea sp. G20_0
CCGTGACGCTGCGCCGTTGGATATAAAGTGCCCTTGCCTGTTCGATGGTGGTTTTGGTGTTTGCCATGAACGGTGAGAGTAATGGACGTTCATGGTCATTTACTGATTATTGGTTCTGATTTGTTGTTAAATGCCGTTTCAGAACATTTCAGAAAAGAAACCCACAAAAACTTTGCATTTTTTAGGCTAAAACAGGGCTATTCCACATTTATCCATGGGGTTTTTCTATGCCCTCACCCATGCAGCTGACCACTGACTGGATCACCATTGGCACCTCCGGGCCCACAGTAGACGGACGGAACATCAGTGAACAGATGTTGCTGGAAGCCGCAGAGACTTACGATCCGGAGGAGTACACCGCCGTAATCAGCTCTGACCATATGCTCTGGATGTTTGGCAATTTCGGGGAGGTCTGTAAATTGCGGACTGCTGCAGACAAGAAAGGCCGAACCGCCCTGCAGGCTCGAATACATCCTAACCGCCGTTTAATTCAGATGAATGCTGAAGGCCAGCGGATGCACACCTCCATGG
>NZ_JAGHQV010000522.1:0-530 GCF_017744175.1 Thalassotalea sp. G20_0
GATGGACTTTCCAGACGAGAAAACAGTTCATCTATGTACTTTTCAAGGGCGTTTTTATTATCGTCACCAAAGTACAGATAAGACCTGGCACAGAACACCATGACTCCCCAGAGAGAGATCGATATATATCGCTGAGAGAGCTGAGGGTTTTCACAGAGTCTGCCGACAAGAGAAGCGAACGTAGATTTAACCAGTTTCAGCTCAATGGCATCACCCAGTTTTGCCACGGCCCACAGCAGGTTGGCGATATGCTGAGGAATAAAGTGGTCTTTCTCTTCTTTTGATTCGGCTTTGGTTTTCAAATGGGACAACAGCACGACCACAGTCTCTTTGAGCTTTGCCATCTTCTTCAGTTCCAGCCCGTTGTCCACCAGTTTCGCCACGGCCCACAGCAGATTGGCGGCTTCCTGTGGCTTAAAGTGGTCTTTCTCTTCTGTTGATTCGGCTTTGGTTTGCACATGGGGCAGCAGCGCGGCCATGGCCTCTTTGAGCTTCGGTGTCGTCTCCAGTGCCAGCCCGTTGTCCACCAG
>NZ_JAGHQV010000523.1:0-529 GCF_017744175.1 Thalassotalea sp. G20_0
CACTCCCTGAAGCACCGGTATGATCATCCGGTTGATTATAATCATTACCTGATGTTGTGCATGTCCAACTTATACCAGCACCGCCTCTGTCCATAATTATATTTCATTAATTCATGGGAAATATAAAATGTAGACTACTCTACGGCATCAACAGGCATTAGTTTTTACTGGCTTTTTTTTCTTCCTTTTTCTCTTTTTTGGTTTCTTTGTTTGCTCTTCTAAATATTCTTCAGCCGTGAAATAACAGTCATCCGATAACTGCCATTCTTCATCGGCAGTAAAATATGCCTCATCTGCTGCCTCCTCACCACTGCTAAGTAACACAAGACCATGGGCCTCTGACGAGACGGCTAACTTTATCTTTATGTGCTCAATAACTCTTTTTATTGATTCCTGGTTATTAAGCTTGTTCACCGGAATTTCAATGACCTCAAATCCTAATTTTTTCAGCAGGGCGACTTTCAATAAAGTCGAACCATTCCTGGTTTTGAAATCACCACACACGTAATGAGAAGGTCCCTGAACGTCG
>NZ_JAGHQV010000524.1:0-529 GCF_017744175.1 Thalassotalea sp. G20_0
TCTTTTATTCGGGATGAAACAGAGCGGGTTAATGTTCTGTATTACATTGAAATCGACAAAAAAGGGAACCAGCATGTCTGGTGCTGGGTAACCGATCTTGAATTAACCGATGATACCGTTGAATCCACGATGCGAGGAGGACGTTGCAGATGGCGCATTGAAAATGAAACGTTTAACACCCTGAAAAATCAAGGCTATCAACTTGAACACAATTACGGTCATGGCGAAAAACATCTGGCTACGAATTTTGCCTACCTTACTTTTCTGGCATTCCTGGTTGCTCAGATTCAGGAACTGTCTTGTCCAAAATTCCAACAGGCTTTAAATAAGCCAGGGAAGCCTACACGAAAGCGATTATGGAGGAAGATCACCAGCTTCTTTCTCACGTTAATGATTGATAGATGGGACAGTTTGTTTAAAGCCATTGCCCATGGTGCTAAAGCACAGAAGATAGCTTTTGACACATCATGATTTGGCAAGATAGTCAGAACTTTCAGGGGGTGATAGTGATTTTTCTTAGCAGTGAAAG
>NZ_JAGHQV010000525.1:0-529 GCF_017744175.1 Thalassotalea sp. G20_0
GTGCTGGCATGACATCATCTGCCTCTGTGTTGAGAGTATCCGGCTCTTCGGGAGGATCTTCGACGGTTCCGGTACTTACCGGTGTCACCGACTCAGTAACAGTTGACGCATACTGCGGCAACAGTGCCGCCAATTCCTCTCGTAGTTGCTGAAGCAAGATATGCTCGTGCTGCGTCCAGAAGGCCCCGGGATGACTAATCAGATTGTCGGCCTGTGCTTTCATGGTCTTAAGCTGTTCAAAGCTTAACCCGGGGAGTCCTGTGGCCAGCGGCTGACTGCGCAGCTTTATGCGCAGGATTTCCAGTTGCAGGCGGACATCCGGCTGCTTCTGCCCGGGCATCAGCCGACAACCGCTCTCCGCCTGGATAATGGCTTCATAGGCACGATGGTGTTCACCCTGTTTGTTCAGGATAAATGCCTTGAGCCACAGCACCGGGTAGTAGTCAGGGGCTGTGGCTTCGGGTATCTGCCCATGGTTGCCTGTGAACAGGGCATCCAGCATCGTTTTGGCCTGGGGATGATATTGCGC
>NZ_JAGHQV010000526.1:0-528 GCF_017744175.1 Thalassotalea sp. G20_0
AAACTTGTGGATAACGGGTTGGAGCTGAAGAAGACAACGCAGCTCAAAGGAGCCGTGGTCGCGCTGTTGCACTATGTGCAAAACAAAGCCGAATCAAAAGAAGAGAAAGACCACTTCAAGCCACAGGAAGTCTGCAACCTGCTGTGGGCCGTGGCGAAACTGGTGGACAACTGGCTCGAGCTGGAGAAGACAGCAAAGCTCAAAGAGGCCTTGGCCGTGCTGTTGTTCCATGTGAAAACCAAAGCCGAATCAAAAGAAGAGAGAAGTCAGTTCAGTACTCAAGGTACCGTCAATCTGCTGTGGACCCTGGCGAAACTGGGTGAGGCCATTGAGCCGAACCTGGTTAAATCTACGTTCGATTTTCTTGTTGACAGAATCAGTAAAAACCCTCAACTCTCTCTGCAAGATATATCGATGTCTCTCTGGGGAGTCATGGTATTCTGTGCCAGAGTTTATCTGGACTCAGGTAGCAATAATAAAAACCCGCTTGAAAAGCACATAGGTGAACTATTTTCTCGCCTGGGAAAT
>NZ_JAGHQV010000527.1:0-528 GCF_017744175.1 Thalassotalea sp. G20_0
GCCTGACGACAACACTGCACTCATTTACGTCAGCGGGTGTTTTTACCCTTTATAAATCCATGGATGAGCAAGTTAAACTTACTCAGGCTAACTTATTGTCAACGCTATTTGATTCAATAATATTCAAGTGCAACCAAAAACCTCAAACCAGGGATATTGATGCCATGGGAATCGCCAACCTGCTGTGGGCCATTGCGAAACTGGTAGACAGCGGGCAGGAGCGAACACCAGGGCTCAACGAAGCTGTGGCCGCACTGTTGCCCCACATGAACGCACAGAAAGACCAATTTATTACTCAGCATATTGCCAACCTGCTGTGGGCCATGGCGAAACTGGTGGACAACGGCCAGGAGTGGACACCAGGGCTCAAAGAGGCTGTGACCGTGATGTTGCCCCTCGTGAACGCACAGAAAAACCAATTTATTCCTCAGCATATCGCCAATCTGCTGTGGGCCATGGCGAAACTGGTGGACAATGGGCAGAAGCACACACCAGGGCTCAAAGAGGCCGTGGCCGCGCTGTTGCCCC
>NZ_JAGHQV010000528.1:0-527 GCF_017744175.1 Thalassotalea sp. G20_0
GCCCAGCATATCGCCAACCTGCTGTGGGCCGTGGCGAAATTGGTGGACAAAGGGCCTGAGTTGGAGAAGACACCGAAGCTCAAAGAGGCCTTGGCTGCGCTACTGTCCCAGGTGAAAACCAAGGCCGAATCAAAAGCAGAGAAAGACCACTTTAATGCCCAGCATATCGCCAACCTGCTGTGGGCCGTGGCGAAATTGGTGGACAAAGGGCCTGAGTTGGAGAAGACACCGAAGCTCAAAGAGGCCTTGGCTGCGCTACTGTCCCAGGTGAAAACCAAGGCCGGATCAAAAGATGGGAAAGACGACTTCAACCCACAGGACATCGCCAACCTGCTGTGGGCGGTAGCGAAACTGGTGGACAACGGGCTGGAGTTGGAGAAGACACCGAAGCTGAAAGAGGCCGTGGCCGCGCTGTTGCCCTGGGTGAAAACCAAAGCCGAATCAAAAGAAGAGAAAGACCACTTCAAGCCACAGGAAGTCGCGAACCTGCTGTGGGCCGTGGCGAAACTGGTGGATAACGGGTTGGA
>NZ_JAGHQV010000529.1:0-526 GCF_017744175.1 Thalassotalea sp. G20_0
ACCGTGAACGAACAGGGCAACACCTACAACGTGGAGGTATTAAACCACCTGCCCGGCTCTGGCCGTATTGCCATCAACCTGACGGACTTTGATGAACTGTGTGGAGAACACAAACTGCAACGGCTGGATATTAATGAGCTGAAACGGCTATTCCCTAACAGCATCGGTAAACGATACATCGAGAACAAGCCCTTACGCAGCAAGCAAGCCAATATGAACGGCAGAACAAGGCGTTGCTGGATCTTTGATGAGGTGATGAATGGGTAAAAAAGAAGAAACACAAAAACAAGAAGCAAAAAAAATGAGGATGGCCCTAACCAAACCCCATTTTCCAATGACTTTATAGCAAAGCCATTACAGTCAATGCACGACCATCATAACCAAAACCGCCACTGAAACCAACCACCACGGGCGCAATTTTGCGCCCGATGACTATTCCCTGGGCCACCGCTGACGCTGATGAGGAATAAACAGAATACTGATCAGATCCTGTTCAACGTGATAAATCACTTTGAGCGGATTATCC
>NZ_JAGHQV010000052.1:0-33566 GCF_017744175.1 Thalassotalea sp. G20_0
GCTGGTGAAGACGGCTCTCACTCTGTTGATAACAGCCATCAGTATCCTAACGTGATGGAGCAAATCAGTCCGATAATTCAAGCTGATAACCTGGGTAGTAAGTCTGTTTCAAACCCATCTAAAAAAATAACTGACAACAAAGCCTCACGATTGGAGCGCCGAAGGAAGTACCAAAGGGAGCGTCGCAAAGATCCCGCTTTCGCAGAACGCGAAAGGCAGTACCACAGGGAGTACAAAAGGAAGCGTTACAAAGATCCCGCTTTCGCAGAGCGCTATAGGGAGTACCAAAGGGAGTACCAAAGGGAGCGTCGCAAAGATCCCGCTTTCGCAGAGCGCATAAGGGAGCGTCGCAAAGATCCCGCTTTCGCAGAGCGCCATAGGGAGTACCAAAGGAAGCGTCGCAAAGATCCTGCTTTCGCAGAGTACCAAAGGGAGTACCAAAGGGATCGTCGCAAAGATCCCGTCTTCGCAGAGGGGCAAAGAATCTATATGAAAACTTACAACAGAATCAAAAAACAAACCGCCAACAAGGAAGAAGCTTCAAAGCAAGCGAAAATCGCAAAAGATCAGTATCTCCAGTCAATCCATTCAGCTGGAAACTCCGGTGAATTAACACTGACTTCTAATTCAGTTGAAACAAACCAGAGTTCCAGTAAAAATTCTGATGGCTCTCCCCCTTCCACTTTCAGTCTTCAAGCTGACGGAATATTTACCGTCTCGATTGAGCCTGTCTCAACCTGAGTGAACAGTCAGCAATCCAAGAGTAATAAGGTATTGGTCACTGTCCTCCGGATAAGCAAACGGTAAAACCTGATTTGCCTCTACGGGAGCACCATTTAGAGCGATCAAAATTATAGAGAACTGCCGGTTATCTGGTAGCGTCAAGGTCATGGTTTTATTAGCCGCCCAGTCACCCGACCACCTCCGTCTTCCTCATCCGTGAGGCGCTGGCTTTCGAAGAGTTTCACATCATCATGGTTAATAGTCATATCAAATCCTTATGCTTTTTTTGATGTAAATAGTGAATGGGTTGTGTCAGGAAGGAACTTGTGTAACGAAGCAGGAGTCTTAAGCTGTGATTCAATAACTTAACGAATTTATGAATTAATGACTGATCCAGATTTTAACTTACAAGGCTGTTATTCGAATTTTCTCACTGCATATGATGCTGTCATGTCCGGCGGTAAGTCACTTTCCAATCGCTATACACAAAAAAATGCTATAGCATTCGGTCAGAAAGTGGAACAAACGGCCCCAATCAATAACACCTCAATACACGATGAGGATAGACTCCATAATCGACTCGATGGTTCAAGAATTAAACAAATGTCAATCACTATTCTTGATTCTAAAGAGATCTGCCTGGACGAGTCCTTTGAATTATCCGTAAGACCAGAAACATTTCAGAAAGCCGATCGTGGCACTGAATCAGAAATAGAAATTGTGCGAGTTTGGAGTATGGCTGGTGAAGACGGTTCTCACTCTGTTAATAACAGCCATCAGTATTCTAACGTGGTGGAGCAAATCAGCCCGATAAATCACGCTGATAATTTGGGTAATAAGTCTGTTTCAAACCCACCAGAAAAAATAACTGACAACAAAGCCTCTCGGTTGGAGCGCAAAAGGGAGTACCAAAGGGAGCGTCACAAAGATCCCGCTTTCGCAGAGCGCCAAAGGGAGCGCCAAAGGGAGCGCAAAAGGGAGTACCGAAGGAAGTGTCGCAAAGACCCCGCTTTCGCAGAGCGCCAAAGGCAGTACCAAAGGGAGTACCAAAGGGAGTACCAAAGAGAGCGTCGCAAAGATCCCGCTTTCGCAGAGCGCCAGAGGCAGTACCAAAGGGAGTACCAAAAGAAGCGTCGCAAAGATCCCGCTTTCGTAGAGCGACAAAAGCAGTACCAAACGGAGTACAAAAGGGAGCTTCGCAAAGATCCCGCTTTCGCAGAGCGCGAAAGGAAGCTCGATAGGGAGCGCCAAAGGGAGCGTCACAAAGATCCCGTCTTCGCAGAGGGGCACAGAATCTATATGAATACTTACAGGAGAATTAAAAGACAAACCGCCAACAAGGAAGAAGCTTCAAAGCAAGCGAAAATCGCAAAAGAGCAGTATCTCCATTCAATCCATTCAGATGGCACTCCACCTGCCACTTTTCAGTCTTCAAGCTGAAGGAATATTTACCGTCTCGATTGAGCCTGTCTCAACCTGAGTGAACAGTCAGCAATCTAAGAGATAAGAAGGTATTGATCACTGTCCTCTGGATAAGCAAACGGTAAAACCTGCTTTGCCTCTACGGGAGCGCCGTTAGAGCGATCAAAGATAACGGAGAACTGTCGACCATCCGGGAGAGTCAGGCTCATGGTTTTATTAGCTGCTTTGGAGGGAGCAAACAGTTTTTTTACAGTCAGCCGGGAAACCCAACCAGCCTCATTTCCACCCGTTAAAACGATGGGCCTTCCATTAGTGACTGGCCCTTCCTGAACTAACAGAGCCCCGGTTAGACTTCTTTCAATATTCTGCTCAACCGGGTTCCACTCAAACTCATTTGTCCACAGAAGACCATCCGGTAATGGTGTCCAGTTGCATCAGACCGTCCTCATGCCTGCGTTTCTCAGGGCATCCAGCAGTTTGGTTTCGTCCGTTGAATCAATGTTGGCATTGACCGCGCCGCCGGGATATTCGAGCCGGATAATTTTCTGTGGGGCCGGTTGTGCAGTTCGGGTGGTTAGGGCTGATTTACTCACCGGGTTCTCTTGGAGTGCTTTGGCTTTTTGATTATTACTCAACTCTCAAGTTTCTAATGCACAAGTGTTTGAAATTCAGGCAAGCAGTACTTGAGTGAGGCTATAGGCATTATTCTCCCCAGCTCCCTGTCTGGCATATGGCTGATCCCGATAAAGGCCTTCCGCAAGGCCTCATCACCAATGGTCCGGTCAATTCGTGAAATTTCGAAGAGTTTCACATCATCATGGTTAATAGTCATATCAAATCCTTATGCTTTTTTTGATGTAAATAGTGAATGGGTTGTGTCAGGAAGGAACTTGTGTAACGAAGCAGGAGTCTTAAGCTGTGATTCAATAACTTAACGAATTTATGAATTAATGACTGATCCAGATTTTAACTTACAAGGCTGTTATTCGAATTTTCTCACTGCATATGATGCTGTCATGTCCGGCGGTAAGTCACTTTCCAATCGCTATACACAAAAAAATGCTATAGCATTCGGTCAGAAAGTGGAACAAACGGCCCCAATCAATAACACCTCAATACACGATGAGGATAGACTCCATAATCGACTCGATGGTTCAAGAATTAAACAAATGTCAATCACTATTCTTGATTCTAAAGAGATCTGCCTGGACGAGTCCTTTGAATTATCCGTAAGACCAGAAACATTTCAGAAAGCCGATCGTGGCACTGAATCAGAAATAGAAATTGTGCGAGTTTGGAGTATGGCTGGTGAAGACGGTTCTCACGCTGTTAATAACAGCCATCAGTATTCTAACGTGGTGGAGCAAATCAGCCCGATAATTCACGCTGATAACTTGGGTAATAAGTCTGTTTCAAACCCACCAGAAAAAATAACTGACAACAAAGCCTCCCGGTTGGAGCGCAAAAGGAAGCGCAAAAGGGAGCGAGTAAGGGAGCGCTACCAGACAGATCCCGCTTACGCCCAGCGCCGAAGGGAGTACCAAAGGGAGTACCAAAGGGAGCGCTACCAGACAGATCCCGATTTTGCAGAGCGCCAAAGGGAGTCCCAAAGGGAGTACCAAAGGGAGCGTCGCAAAAATCCCGCTTTCGCAGATCGCGAAAGGGAGCGCCTAAAGAAGCGCTATAAGACAGATCCCGCTTACGCCCAGCGCCAAAGGGAGTACCAAAGGGAGCGCCGCAAAGATCCCGTCTTCGTAGAGGGGCACAGAACCTATATGAATACTTACAGGAGAATCAAAAAACAAACCGCCAACAAGGAAGAAGCTTCAAAGCAAGCGAAAATCGCAAAAGAGCAGTATCTCCATTCAATCCATTCAGATGGTACTCCACCTGCCACTTTTCAGTCTTCAAGCTGAAGGAATATTTACCGTCTCGATTAAGCCTGTCTCAACCTGAGTGAGCAGTCAGCAATCTAAGAGTAAGAAGGTATTCGTCACTCTCCTCTGGATAAGCAAACGGTAAAACCTGCTTTGCCTCTACGGGAGCACCGTTAGAGCGATCAAAGATAACGGAGAACTGTCGACCATCCGGTAATGGTGTCCAGTTGCATCAGACCGTCCTCATGCCTGCGTTTCTCAGGGCATCCAGCAGTTTGGTTTCGTCCGTTGAATCAATGTCTGCATTGACTGCGCCGCCGGGATATTCGAGCCGGATAATTTTCTGTGGGGCCGGTTGTGCAATTCGGGTGGTTAGGGCTGATTTACTCACCGGGTTCTCTTGGAGTGCTTTGGCTTTTTGATTATTACTCAACTCTCAAGTTTCTAATGCACAAGTGTTTGATATTCAGGCAAGCGGTACTTGAGTGAGGCTGTAGGCATCATTCTCCTCAGCTCCCTGTCTGGCATATGGCTGATCCCGATAAAGGCCTTCCGCAAGGCCTCATCACCAATGGTCCGGTCAATTCGTGAAATTTCGAAGAGTTTCACATCATCATGGTTAATAGTCATATCAAATCCTTATGTTTTTTTTGATGTAAATAGTGAATGGGTTGTGTCAGGAAGGAACTTGTGTAACGAAGCGGGAGTCTTAAGCTATGATTCAATGACTTAATGAATTTATGAATTAATGACTGATCCAGATTTTAACTTACAGGGCTCTTATTCGAATGCTCTAACTGCATATGACGCTGCCATGTCTGGCGGTAAGTCACTTTCCAATGGCTGTACAAAAAAAAATGCTATAGCATTCGGTCAGAAAGTGGAACAAACGGCCCCAATCAATAACACCTCAATACCCGATGAGGATAGATTCCATTACCGATTCGGTGATGCAAGACTTATACAAATGTCAATCACTATTCCTGGTTCTAAAGAGATCTGCCCGGATGAGCCCTTTGAATTATCCGTAAGATCAGAAACATTTCAGAAAGCCGATCGTGGCACTGGATTAGAAATAGAATTTGTGCGAGTTTCGAGTATCGCTGGTGAAGACGGTTCTCACTCTGTTAATAACAGCCATCAGTTTTCTAACGTGATGGAGCAACCCAGTCCGATAATTCAGGCTGATAACTTGAGTAATAAGTTTGTTTCAAACCCACCAGAAAAAATAACTGACAACAAAGCCTCTCGGTTGGAGCGCCGAAGGAAGTACCAAAGGGAACGTCGCAAAGATCCCGCTTTCGCAGAGCGCCAAAGGGAGTACCAAAGGGAGCGCTACCAGACAGATCCCGCTTTCGCAGAGCGCGAAAGGAAGCGCAAAAGGGAGTACCAAAGGGAGCGTCGCAAAGATCCCGCTTTCGCAGAGCGCCAAAGGGAGTACCAAAGGGAGTACCAAAGGGAGTATCAAAGGGAGTATCAAAGGGAGCACCAAAGGGAGCGCTACCAGACAGATCCCGCTTTCGCAGAGCGCGAAAGGAAGCGCAAAAAGGAACGCTACCAGAATGATCCCGATTTCGCAGAGCGCCAAAGGGAGCGCCAAAGGGAGCGCCAAAGGGAGCTTTGCAAAGATCCCGTCTTCGCAGAGGGGAAAAGAATCTATATGAATACTTACAACAGAATCAAAAGACAAACCGCCAACAAGGAAGAAGCTGCAAAGCAAGCGAAAATCGCAAAAAAGCAGTATCTCCAGTCAATCCATTCAGCTGGAAATTCCGGTGAATTAACACTGATTTCTAATTCAATTGAAACAAACCAGAGTTCCAGTAAAATTTTTGATGGCTCTCCCCCTTCTACTTTTCGGTCTTCAAGCTGAAGGAATATTTACCGTCCCGATTGAGCCTGTCTCAACCTGAATGAACAGTTAGCAATCCAAGAGTAAGAAGTTATTGGTCACTGTCCTCCGGATAAGCAAACGGTTAAACCTGCTTTGCCTCTACGGGAGCACCATTAGAGCGATCAAAATCACAGAGAACTGCCGGTTATCTGGTAGCGTCAAGGTCATGGTTTTATTCGCCGCCCAGTCACCCGACCACCTCCGTCTTCCTCATCCGTGAGGCACTGGCTTTCGAAGAGTTTCACATCATCATGGTTAATAGTCATATCAAATCCTTATGCTTTTTTTGATGTAAATAGTGAATGGGTTGTGTCAGGAAGGAACTTGTGTAACGAAGCGGGAGTCTTAAGCTGTGATTCAATAACTTAATGAATTTATAAATTAATGACTGATCCAGATTTTAACTTACAAGGCTGTTATTCGAATTTTCTCACTGCATATGATGCTGTCATGTCCGGCGGTAAGTCACTTTCCAATCGCTATACACAAAAAAATGTTATAGTGTTCGGTCAGAAAGTGGAACAAACGGCCCCAATCAATAACACCTCAATACCCGATGAGGATAGACTCCATAACCGACTCGATGATTCAAGAATTAAACAAATGTCAATCACTATTCTTGATTCTAAAGAGATCTGCCTGGACGAGTCCTTTGAATTATCCGTAAGACCAGAAACATTTCAGAAAGGCGATCGTGGCACTGAATCAGAAATTGTGCGAGTTTGTAGTATGGCTGGTGAAGACGGTTCTCACTCTGTTAATAACAGCCATCAGTATTCTAACGTGGTGGAGCAAATCAGCCCGATAATTCACGCTGATAACTTGGGTAATAAGTCTGTTGCAAACCCACCAGAAAAAATAACTGACAACAAAGCCTCTCGGTTGGAACGCAAAAGGGAGCGCGTAAGGGAGCGCTACCAGACAGATCCCGCATACGCCCACCGCCGAAGGGAGTACCAAAGGGAGTACCAAAAGGAGCGCTACCAGACAGATCCCGATTTTGCAGAGCGCCATAGGGAGTACCAAAAGGAGTACCAAAGGGATCGTCGCAAAGATCCCGTCTTCGCAGAGGGGAAAAGAATTTATATGAATACTTACAACAGAATCAAAAGACAAACCGCCAACAAGGAAGAAGCTTCAAAGCAAGCGAAAATCGCAAAAAAGCAGTATCTCAAGTCAATCCATTCAGCTGGAAACTCTGTTGAATTAACACTGACTTCTAATTCAGTTGAAACAAACCAGAGTTCCAGTAAAAATTCAGATGGCACTCTCCCTGCCACTTTTCAGTGTTCAAGCTGAAGGAATATGAAAATCAGGCTCTGCCACAATCATCATGGTGCAGAGCCTGACAGTGGTCATTATCTTTGCAGTGGCTTCCAGGAGGCTGACCGAGAATAGCGCCCGTAGCGAGGATGGCAGAAAATTGAGGATAAAAAGTCGGAAACTTTTAGTGAATAGTGGTTCTATTTGCTAAAAATTTCCGACTTTTTAGACCAATTTGCTGCCACCGCAAACGTCTTTTAGTCAGGATTCATACCTTCCTGTTTCCGCAACACAATCCCCCCCACTGCAACCAATAGTGCAGGATGATACGACCATGCCGATATGGGCTATGAACCTTCTTCATTTTTACCAGACTCAGCTTTACCCGGGATTGTTCATGGCCAAAGAACCTGAAGATAAAAATCAGCCCGATGATAACAGTGGCAATGTCATCGATATGTTCACCCGCAAGCCTCTGGACGAGGTTAACCTTCATCAGATTGTGCGCATTGCTCCTGAACTGGATGGTATGGAAATGCTTTACAGCAATGATGCCAATCCGGGCAAGCTGTTCAGCATGAAAATTCTCTGCTGGGCAATGATGAAAGACGGCACGGTTGATGCCCTCATCCCCTGGCTGAATAAGGTGGTACCTGCCCGTGAGCTCAATGACCCATTAAATGGCCACTGGGAAGGTTACTTTGACAAGATACACGACCATGCATTTTTTGACGTACCGGATCACAAGGTTGCGGAACTGGAAAACGCGGCCAATTACTACCCACCCATAGAGTCTGATGAAGCTGTCATTATTCAGGAAATCCCCGACACCATTGGTACCCATGCCATTCTGACCGAAGACCAGTTTAAAACGATTGTACTGGTTCATGTAACCAGCTGGCGTTTGTACAATGATGGCCGGGTCATGGCCATGGTGGCCGATGATAAAAAGGTCGAAAACACACCGGTACTACCGGGCGATGAGTGCCTGTTTGCGGCCCAGGATCACGAACACTTCCATTACTTTTTCCATTATGTCATTGCGAATAAAATCAAACGTGGAGATCCGGAGGCTTTAGCAGCATTTACCCACCTGGTAGAAGGTTAATCCTTCTGCTATGTCCGGGTAATGCCTGGATGAACCTGCACACTGCGAAACCACTTCTCAACCATTTCTGATTCCTTGTCAACCACAAAGTCGAGAGCTAGATTTAGCTTTTCACACGCTCTGTTTCAAACTGTCTGCAGTTGCAGCCAGGCTTTGGCAACAATACCTTATCCGGAGCGTAGCCTAAGGGAGATAACACCATTTTCCAATTCAGCAAGATATGAGCATGCCTGTAATAAGTAGTTAACCAACTACTTGCCGCTCTGAACCGGGATTTTCCGGACTATTTAAAGAGAATAAAATTATGGATCTGAGTGCTGGCAAAGCATTTGCTACTGATCACACATATTCCAAACCCAAAACTTTCGAGGACTTTGCTACCAAAACTACTTCCAGTGTTGAGGACGTACTGAAAAAGGCCAGGAGCTTTGGCTTTCGGGATGTTGATATCCACTTTGGCTCCAAAAAAATTCCTCCGGGTGAAGAGGATGACCAAACCATTTACATCCTTGATGGCAAGCGTTTCTGTTTTACTGGTTTAACAAAAAATACCGTGGATCAGAGAACCCCCAGGCTGGTCAAAAAATTTTTCACTCCCCCCATTCTGAGGGAAATATGCCAGCCTGATAATATCAGGGTGGAAGCTGCCTATGAAATGATTGGAAAAGCGTTTAAGTATCACGATTTCATTGAGGAAAGTGCCTGGAAATTCAGGCCAAAGAAAGAAAAACTCCTGGATTTTTTAAAAAGGAACAGTGACGGAGATCATTTCAAGTTTCTACAAGATATTTCCCTGGGAATGAAAGACGGACCAAATATTTCAGCGGATCGCAATGCCTATTACCTTTTGGCGCTTTGGGCTGAGTTATCAAATGCAATGTCACCGGACTTCCATAGACAAGATCTGTTTAAATGGAAAGACTTTGCCGTAGTAAAATGTCGACCTGATAGACATAAACGGAAACCAACGCCTGAAATACTCATACCACGACCACGCAAAAAATTGAGGGTCAAAGAAAAAACCGACTCCTCAGCCGTAAACATTACGCTTTCAGGTTCCGGTAACAATCATCATTGTTTGCCAGATAATCAACAGAAAACGGCCGATACGCAAAAACCATCAGATATAGAGAGAACCTCAGCACAGCACGATGCTGAGCGTGATGACGGGATTGAACAGCCAACCAGCCAGAACAATAAAGAACCTTTGGTGGAAGCTTCTTCATGCAGAGAAAGCCACAGTACCTTCTTAGAGATAAATGCCAAAGATTATGGGCCATCATGCAGCAATACCGACGAATCAGCTGTTTGTGACAGCGACCAATCAACTGTTTACGACAGCGACCAATCAACTGTTTACGACAGCGACGAATCAACTGTTTACGACAGCGATGAATCAACTGATTACGATAGCGAAGAATCAATTGTTGATGACACGAATGAGGTCACTCGTGACAACACTGGCAGCCAAACTGCACAAAGCCATTCTATAGAAAAAAAAACAAGAGAAGAAGAAAGTGAAAGTGAAAGTGAAATAACCATTCTAAAGGTCAACCATCTTTCTCAACAAGTCATAAAGAACCTTGAGCGTCTTAAGCAAACGCAAACGCAAATCAACCGGCCAGTGGTATCAGTATCCCAGAAGAGGCAGATGATGGTCACTTTACACGAAGGGGTAACGCTGATTAACGGCCTCAAGGCCATAAAGCATAAATAATGCCGGAAGCAAACCGCTTCCAGCATGTAGAACATTTACTTCCAGCCAGCCACAGAACTCCCTTTAAACAGCTCCGCAGCCCTGGTTTCAACCGCATCCGTCTGATACGACTTAACCAGAGCCAGTACGCGCGGGTCTGCCTGATTATCTTCACGGGTGACAATGATGTTCACATAGGGAGAGTCCTTATCTTCCACCAACAGGGCATCACGGGTTGGGGTGTAACCCGCCGGTACCGCAT
The DNA here is from genome assembly GCF_017744175.1 of Thalassotalea sp. G20_0. NCBI lineage: Bacteria > Pseudomonadati > Pseudomonadota > Gammaproteobacteria > Alteromonadales > Colwelliaceae > Thalassotalea > Thalassotalea sp. G20_0. Next base: position 10,246 of record NZ_JAGHQV010000052.1, read on the forward strand.
AGGTGTTGTTGATAAAGGCCATATCCACATCATCCAGTGAGCGGGGCAGCTGAGCCGCATCCAGTTCAATAAACTGGAAATTACGGGGATTTTCAATGATATCTGCCGGCGTTGCTTCCAGATTATTCACATCGTTCAGCTTAATAAAGCCACGCTGATGCAGAAGAATCAGTGTACGGCCTTCATTACTAGGGTCATTGGGAATAGCGATTTTGGCACCATCCTGCAACTCACTGATGTCTTTCAGCTTCTTTGAGTAAGCGGCAATGGGATAAACAAAGGTGTTACCAACGGCAACCAGCTTAAAGCCCCGGTCACGCACCATACTGTCCAGGTAAGGGCGGTGCTGGAATGCATTGGCATCAATACTGCCGTCCGACAGCGCTACGTTTGGCGACACATAATCAGAGAACTCCACCAGCTCAACAGCCACGTTATGGTCCTGTCTGGCGATGTCCACCGCCACTTTCATCACATCGGCCTCAGGTCCCGCCATCACCCCCACCTTCAGCGGGCCATTTGGATCATCCGACTGACCACAGCCTGCCAGCAATGCTGCTGACGCCAATACCGCCGAACTGGCCAGGATTTTTACTGTTTTTAGAATATTAAAAGTCATTGATTACTCCCGGACTTTAACAACATGCCATCAACATTAGTGACGTTGATGGATTCCCACCTTACAAATGATTATTAGTGACTGCGATCATAATACTGCTGCAGGCGATCACCCACCATTTGCAGCAATTGCACCAGGGCAATCAACACCACCACCGTGGCCAGCATGATGACCCCATCAAACCGCTGGTAGCCATAACGGATGCCCAGGTCACCAAGGCCTCCGCCACCAATGGCACCGGCCATGGCCGAGTAGCTGACCAGCGTTACCAGCGTAATGGTCATGCCATTAATCAGCCCGGGCCTGGCCTCCGGCAGCAACACCCGGGTAACAATCTGCAACGGGCTGGCCCCCATGGACTGGGCGGCCTCCACCAATCCGGAAGGCACTTCATTCAAGGCACCTTCGGCAATGCGGGCAACAAACGGGATCGCCGCCACAGTCAGTGGCACAATCGCGGCGGTGGTACCAATGGAAGTACCGGTCAGCAGTCGCGTCAACGGGATGATAGCCACCATCAGAATAATAAAAGGAATGGAACGTCCGGCATTGACAATACCGCCCAGAGCCAGGTTGGCAACGCGGTTTGCCAGAATACGTCCTTCCCGGGTCACGTAGAGCAGTACTCCCAGCGGGATACCGAGCAGAAAGCTGATGCCTCCGGAAAATGCCACCATATAGAGGGTTTCCCAGAGCGCCTTGAACAGCAGTGACCATGCATCAGCTGACATAACCAATCACCTCTACCTGGACCGTATTGTCAGGTGAGTTATGCAAGCCCTGCAGAAACTGCAGCGACTGCTCAATGCCTTCCGGCTCACCCATAATTTCCACCATCAAAAAGCCCATGGCTTTTTCATTGACCGTTTCAATATCCGCCTGCAGGATATTAAAGTCCGTATTGAACTGTCTTGCCGCCCTGGTAATCAACGGCTGCACAACCCCCTGCCCGACAAAGGTAATGCGCACCACCGGCCTGGCACCCTCACAAGGCTCGCACTGGAACCGGGCTTCAATTTCTGCCACCGGCTTTTCATGAATCGCACTGCGCACAAACTCTTTGGCCAGATCCGTCCGGGGGTTGAGAAAGAACTGCTCTACCTCATTCTCTTCAATGATCTTGCCGAAGCTCATAATGGCCACTCGATCACAGATGGTTTTCACCACATCCATCTCATGGGTAATGATCAGAATGGTAATTTTAAGCTGACGGTTGATGTCTTTCAGCAGGGCAAGAATTGACCGGGTAGTCTGCGGGTCCAGTGCGGACGTGGCTTCATCGCACAACAGCACTTTCGGCTTACTGGCCAGGGCCCGGGCAATGGCCACCCGCTGCTTCTGACCGCCGGACAACTGGGCTGGATAACTGTTTCTTTTCGAGTCCAGCCCGGTCAGTTCCAGCAGGGGCAGAACGGCCTGTTCTATTTCTGATGTGCTGGCACCCGCCAACTCAAGGGGAAGAGCGACATTATCATACACAGTGCGGCTGGACAGCAGATTGAAATGCTGAAAAATCATCCCAATGTTATGACGGGCCTGACGCAATAATTTCTCTGGTAGCAGAGTCAGGTCCTGACCATCCACCAGCACCTGGCCGGAAGTCGGTTTCTCCAGTAAGTTGACGCAGCGAATCAGCGTGCTTTTCCCTGCGCCACTGGAGCCAATCACACCGTAGATGGCACCTTCAGGCACCGACAGATCTACTCCGTCAATGGCCTTGACCTCGGTGTCGCCAGCGGCAAACACCTTGGTCAGGTTATTCAATTCAATCATATACATAAAAAAACCACCCTGATGCTAACAGAGTGGTTTCATAAGGAATTCTTAATTGAAACCCTTCTTTTAGCGGAATTTGTAATGCGCCCGCAAGCCAAGGTCAAATCAGCGCATGGCGTGACAAACTATCCAAAATAGTGATTTCTGTCAACTTTCTCACTCTCCCGGTGTCACCGCCGGATACCTTCAAACGGCAGACAGAATAGCGGTTATGCCTGAAATACTGCACAGCACCAGCATCATCTGGCGGATCCTTTCCTTTTCAACCTTTGCAGCGATTTTGCTGGCCAGCCAGTGGCCGGTTAACACCGCTGGAAAAAGGCACACACCGTAGATTAGCTGCCCGGTTGATAATAGATCATTGAGACCCAGCATAACCAGAGAGATAAAGCTGCCAATCACAAAAAACACCGCCAGATTGGCCCTGATCCGGTTGCCACTTTCGTTTTGTAGCAACAGCGCCATCGGTGGTCCACCGATGGAGGCGGCCGTCCCCATCATCCCTGAGCACAGACCGGCAATGAACAGAGTGAATGGCGTAGTTTTCAACTTATAAGGAAAAAGACTGCCGACCACCGCCAGCAGTACTGCCCCTCCCAGCACCAGGCTCAGGTGCTGGATACTGACCAGCGTCAGAATCAACACCCCAATCATGGATCCGGGTACCCGACCCAACAGGGCATAACCCAGAATAGAAACATCGATCTCGCTGGCATAACGTCGGGCGGAAAGCGCCCCGATCGCCATACCGGAAAAAATCAGCGGTCCCGGTATCAGGGCAGGATCTATATTATAGAGAAAAGGTGCGGCAACAACCGCCATGCCAAAGCCGATGGTTCCCTGGACAATAGCCCCCAGGCCCACAACCCCCATGGCAGCAACAACCTGCAGAAGTGACAGTTCCATGCAACGACATCCAGCCTTAGAAATTAACTCAGGCTCTGTTATATTGTTTTTTCGAATAAAAAAATAAGAATAAATTATATATAGTTAGCAATAGCCAAAACATAGGTACTGGTCACTTTTTTTCCTGCGGTGTACCTAATCACTGGACAATTGACGTTTGTCTTATTTAATTGAAGAAGAAGGAATATTTTTATTCAGTCATGGTTGCCATTTTTCCAGATATTGGATGTGTACAGGAACCATGAAATAAAGAACAGATGTCGTCAGGTATTTGCGCAGTTTGACCGCTATTCCCAGGAATGGCTGCCCGGCTTCATCCTATAACACCCATAACCAACATGGGCAGGTACAATTATGGAGCTTTTCTTCAAAGACTTTATCATGCTCTGGTCCACCATTGACCCGGTCGGCACTCTGGCACTGTTCACTGGACTGACGGCACGACTGTCAGAAACACAAAAACGCCGAGTCGCCCTGAAAGCGACCATTTACGCCTTTGTTATCCTCCTTTCGGCACTGGTTCTTGGTCAGATTATTCTAAAGGCGATGAACATCCAGCTGATCTCTCTGCAGCTGGCAGGTGGTATCATCCTGTTCCTGTTCGGCCTGCAAATGATTTTTTCTGACCCTGAAGACAGTTCCGGATCCAGGGAACCCGGTCACCAACTGGCCGTATTCCCTCTGGCGGTGCCTTCCATTGCCAGCCCCGGGGCCATTATGGCGGTGATTGTACTGACCGACAATCACGTCAAAACCTTCAGCCAGCAGGCCATGACTGCCGGTGCCATGACGCTGGTGCTTCTGGTCACCTGTGGCCTGATGCTGTTTGCCGACCGGATCTTTCGAGTGATTGGCCACAATGGCTCGGCCATTATCATCCGGGTAATGGGCATGATACTGGCGGCCCTGTCGGTAGAACTGGTGATGACCGCTCTTGGGGTTCAGCGCTGGATGGGTTAGGAATGGTCAATAAGCAATAAGCGCTGCCCGCCGCCCGCTGCCCGAAAAAGACAAGCCGCTTATGCTTTTGCGGGCAGCGGGAAGCGCTTAGGAACTGTCCTGAAATAACTTCTACATCCGATGCTGTCCAGTAAAGAAAAAACCTTGCCACGGAGTCACGGAGGCACGGAGGAAAGAAAAATTTTTTCCCTCTGTGACTCCGTGCCTCCGTGGCGAAAAAGAGGAAGTTATTCAGAGACAGTTCCTTATCTCCCAAGCCCCATCATCGTCTTATAGTGCTTTCGACAAACAGAAAGATAGCGGTCATTGCCCCCTATCTGCACCTGGCTGCCGCTTTTTACCGGCTTACCGTCACCGTCAAGACGCAGCTGCATATTGGCCTTTTTCTCACAGCACTTGCAGATGCTTTTCAGCTCGGTAAGTTCATCAGCAATACTGAGCAGCACTTCACTGCCGGCAAACGCCTTACCAAAAGCATCGGTGCGCAGGCCAAAGCAAAGTACCGGAATACCCAGCACATCCACCACATCCGACAGTTGCCACACCTGCTCCGGGGTCAGGAACTGTGCTTCATCGACCATAACACAGGCGATGTAGTCTTCACTGTGCTCTCTGGCAATTTGCTGCTTCAGGTCATCATTCCGGGAAATGGCCACCGCTTCACTTTGCAGGCCAATCCTTGAGGTGATTCTGCCGACACCAAAACGATCATCAATCACCGGAGCCAGCAACAACACCCGTTTACCGGCACTCTCATAATTATGAGCTGACTGCAGAAGGTAGGTACTCTTGCCCGAATCCATGGAAGAAAAATAGAAATAAAGTGAAGCCATTACACGGTGATCCTTGGTGTTGATGGCCTCATTATTCCGTCATTGTCGCTTTATCTCCACCGAAATTTCCGTACTCCGGCTTCGGAAGATGACGCGTGCTCCGGGAGGCTGTCCGAGAATAGCGCCCGTAGCGAGGATTGCGAGAAATTGAGGATAAAAATTTCTGCTTCTGAGGAGAATAGCGGGGCTATTTGACGAAGAAGCAGGAATTTTTAGACCAATTTATCGCAACCGCAGTAGGGCAGTCTATTCTCGGACAGCCTCCCATCTATAGAAGTCGCGCAAATTTTGCTAGCCTTGCACTTTCCCAACGCTATCAACACCAACTGACTGAATGAAACTGACGCCCCACCAGCAAGCAGTTGCCGACCACGATAAAGACCATGCCCTCTGCATTGCCGTGGCTGGCTCGGGCAAAACCTCAACCCTGGCACAACTGGTCAGCAACCTGTTGCACAAAGGGGCTGACCCGCGTCGATTGATGGTGATGATGTTTAATAAAGCGGCCCAGATCGACTTTTCCAAAAAGCTTCGAACCCTGGCCAGTGGTCCGTTAGCAGACTTGCCGGAAAACCAGCGGCAGCTCCCGGAAATCAGAACCTACCATGCCACAGGTCTGAAACTGCTCAGAACCCTGGAAGGCTGGCAAATCAGAACCCCCTATAACAAACAACCGTTATCGGAGAAAGTCGTTGAGCTACAGGTCAGGACACTGATCCTGAAACTGGCACCGGAAACCATTAAGGACCGGATGCGCTCGGATGCCGCCCGTCTGATCGAAGCGGCCATCAGCTTTATTGAATCGGTCAAAGCCCATTTAACCAGCCCTGAGCTATGGTTTGAGCAATCCGGTTATACCGATGACTATCGCTTTTTCATCAAGCTGTTTCATCAGTTTGAGCAGTGGCGCCATCAACAGCGATCAATCACCTTCACTGATATGCTGTACGACCCGGTGACACTGATCCGGGCACATCCGGAACTGGTGCCCAAAGTGGCTGATAAAATGGACTTTATCATCGTTGATGAATACCAGGATACCTCAACCCTTCAGCATCAGTTTACCCGGCTGATTGCCGGACAGCGGGCCCGAATGATTGCCGTTGGCGATCCCGACCAGACGATCTACGAATTCGCCGGTGCCAATATCGACAACATTCTGAACCATTTTCAGCAGGACTATGGCACTACCGGTGACGTTAAAGAACTCACCATGCCCCACACCTTCCGTTATGGTCACAGTATTGCCCTGGCTGCCAGCCATTTAATCAGCCAGAACCGGTCCCGCAAAAATGTGCTCTGTATTGCCCACCCGGACAACGCGCCCTCCCTGATACGCATCAGCCAACCGGGTGCCGACGACAGTCGTTTTGTGGTTGAGGCGCTGACCGAATATCTGGCATCCGGAACACCACCGGAAGATATTGCCATTCTGGTGCGGGTCTGGGCCCAGGCCGTTCCCATTGAGCTGAACCTGCTGGAAATGGGCCTTCCCTACAGCAGTGATGGCCCCTCCCTGTTTCAAAGGCCAGAAATTGCCTCACTGATCGACGCCATGACCCTGGCCAGTGGTGGCTTTGCCGGGCTACTGCCAGAGGTTCGTTACCATAAGCTGGCAAGACTTCTGACCCTGCCCCATATCGGCCTTAAACAACAGTATATTGACTGGCTTTGCCAGCAGCTGAAGGACCAGAGCCACCAGCTGGGTAAAACCCTGGGCAAGCTGGCAGCCAACATCAAAGACATCAGTGACTTTCAGGTGCGGAAACTGACACAAAGGGCAGAGCTGTTCTCATGGCTAGAGCACAATGGCAATAAACACAAGGCCCATACGCTGATCACCCGGTATATTCAACAATCCGAAATATACGACAGCCTCAGATCCATGAGCCTCAATGAACAGAGAACGGATGAACAGATTCTGGCGATCAAAGGTTTTCATCGCTTCCTCAAACAGCTGAACGAAGACACCGCCCACTGCTGCCTGCACATTGCTGAATTAATCGAGAAGCAGAAGCAACAGAAAGATCAGAGACAACGATCGACTCACGGCATCAAGCTCAGCTCCTGCCACCGCTCCAAGGGGTTGGAATGGCCGGTTGTGTTAATCCCCGGACTGACCCGCCAATACTGGCCGTTTCTCAGGGAAGATGAAATGGCTAACCTGTCGGCCAGGACCAGTAATGCTATTGAGTCTGAGCGTCGCCTGCTCTATGTCGCCATGACCCGTGCCAGACAGCAATTACACCTGTTCACCGCGCAGGGCGAGCTTACCTTTCATTCCAAAAAAGACACCAGAAAAGACGCCAGAAAAGATTCCGGCAAACGTTTATGGTCAGCTGATGACCAACCCCTGGCCGGAAAAGATCGCCAGGACAGCATCAGCCCCTTTTTACTGGAAATGAACCTGCCCCATGTCTTATCCCTGGGCAACCTGCTCCATGAAGATGCCGATGACGACCTGGCTGAAGCCATCAATAAAACTGGCCTTACGCCAGTATCAAGACGTTACGTCTGCTCAGCTCGCCCGGCACTGACCGAAAGACTGAAGGCAGTGCCCAACCTTGCGATAAACGACGAATCCACAGGCTCTGCCAACACAGGAGCCAGTAATGCCCGGTACATAGCCTCCGACGCCGACGCGCCATGGCAGCTCAAGGCCATTATTGATCATGCCATCTTTGGTCGCGGAGAAGTGATTGAGGTTAATGACCGTAATTTCTCCATCCGTTTTGACAGTCGCCAACACGGTGTCAAACGGTTTGCCAGAATTGAAGAGGTTCGCCATCTGTTCAGCGTCCTCCCGGTCTGAATTATCGTGGGGCTCTAAGTAGTTAACCAACTACTTAATGTGAACTTTGCATTGACGGCGAGTTTTGGGTATGCATTCCCACGGGGGCCGTGGGAGGTGCCTGTGTATGTATATCAGAGCTTAGCTGCACCAGGATGCTATCCCGGAATAGTGTGCCCAGCGCGGCAATTCGTGACTGCTTTTTATACGACTAAAAACGTTTATCCAGAAACGCCTTGTCCATAAATGCTGTTTTATGGAATTTTCCCTGCTGTTTTCAGTCTTACCCAGCATCTGTATCAAAACAGCTCAAAGCGATGAATAGTGTCAGCAACAACACAGATTTCTCATTTACCTGTCCTATCTGCCTTGATAACAACGGGTTCACAGGGCAAACACTGGTCGGAACTTCCTGCCAACCAAAACCTCATATTTACCACCTGGAATGCATCACCGAATGGCTTGACGGTGACCAGCAAAATAGAAAAAGCCTCGATCAACGCCAATGTTGTGAATGCAAACAACCGGCACTGCCGCTGGTTCGTCTGAACGGGAGCCGCATCCTGGCAGACGAATCACCTTATTGTGAATCCCTGATGCTTCATGCCTGCCGTACCGGGGATCTGAAAACGCTGATCAAGCTGCTGGTCAATGATGCCAGTCTGGCAAGTCGGACGTACCGCTCGGTGCTCACCGGTCAGCCGGCACACCCGTTAGCTATCGCCATTGACTGCGGCCAAATGGATTGCGCCCAAACGCTGATCGACCATCAGGCCGATGTCAATGCCGCTGACCAGGATGGTCAGACGCCCCTGCATATCGCGGCTGAGAACCCTAACGTCCAGTGCCTGAAACTGTTGGTTACCCATGGAGCAAGTGTCAACGCCGCTGACCAGGATGGTCAGACGCCCCTGCACATCGCGGCTGAGAACCCTAACGTCCAGTGCCTGAAACTGTTGGTTACCCATGGAGCAAGTGTCAATGCCGCTGACCAGGATGGTCAGACACCCCTGCACATCGCGGCTGAAAACGGTAACGTCCAGTGCCTGAAACTGCTGGTTACACATGGAGCAAGTGTCAATGCCACCAATAAAAACGGCGAAACGCCCCTGCACATGGCCACCAAAATCGGCATAATCGAGGCCCGTCAAAAACTTGCCATCGGCAGAAATATCGATGGAAGCTTCGATGACGACAGGATGCTCGAACACTATACCAGCAAAAAAGAAAACGACACTGGGTGTATAAAAGAGCTGCTTGCTAACAGCGAAGTGAATATCAATGCCTTTGATAACGAGGGCGTCACGCCCCTGATGATCGCCGCATTATGGGGCAAATCCGAGCATCTGAAATGTCTGCTCGACGCAGGAGCAAATATCAATGTCACCGATCACCTGGGCAGGATGGCTATCCACTTTTTGGCCAGTTATGACTGTGCAGAGTTTCTCAAGGTGTTTCTGGCCACTCCCGGCATCGAGGTCAATAAGAAGAATGACAAGGGCTTGACAGCTCTCCACATCGCTGCCGCATACAATAGTATGGAGTCCGTCAAGACAATACTGGCCACTCCCGGCATCCGGGTCAACAAGAGTAGTGACAAGGGCTGGACAGCTCTCCACATCGCTGCCGAACACGATAGTACAGAGTCCATTAAAACATTGCTGGCCACTCCCGACATTCGGGTCGATAAGGAGAATGACAAGGGCAAGACAGCTCTCCACATCGCTGCCAAATACGGCAGTAAAGAGTCCCTCGCGGTGTTACTGGCTGCTCCCGCCATCTGGGTCAATAAGAAGACTGGCAGTGGCAAGACAGCTCTCCACATCGCTGCTAAATACTGCAACGCAGAGTGTGTCGAAGCGTTGCTGGCCGTTCCGGGCATCCAGTTCAATGAGAAGGATGCTTGTGGCTGGACGGCTCTTGAGCTAGCTACCTTCGACGACTGTGCAGAGTCCGTCAAAGCGTTACTGGCCGTTCCCGACATCAAGGTCAGTGAGAAGGATGTTTGTGGCTGGACGGTTCTCCACTTAGCAGCCGATTGTGACAGCGCAGAGTCCCTCAAGGTGCTTCTGACCGCTCCCGGCATCCAGGTCAATCAGAAGACTGACAAGGGCTGGACAGCTCTCCACCTTGCCGCCAAAGAAGATATGACAAACTCCGCCAAGGCATTACTGGCGGCTCCCGGCATCCTGGTCAATCAGAAGACTGACAAGGGCTGGACAGCTCTCCACATCGCTGCCAAATACGATAGTACAGAGTCCGCCAGGTTGTTACTGGCCGCTCCCGACATCCTGGTCAATAAGAAGACTGACAGTGGCAAGACAGCTCTCTACATCGCTGCCAAATACGATAGTACAGAGTCCGTCAGGATGTTACTGGCCGCTCCCGGCATCCAGGTCAATGAGAAGGTTGAAGGCAGGACTGCTCTCCACATAGCGGCAATATGCGGCAACGCAGAGTGTGTCGAAGCGTTGCTGGCCACTCCGGGCATCCAGATCAATGAGCAGACTGACGATGGCTGGACAGCTCTGAGCTTAGCTGCCAGCAATGGCCACAGCGCGTGCATGGAACTCCTGATAGTAAACGGGGCCTGGCAAAAGGTACGCCTGCCAACCAATTAGCGGGACTAGGAGGCTGTCCGAGAATAGACTGCCCTACCAGCAACCGCTCCTGCGTTGCTCTAGCTCCTGCATCCATGCAGTCGTGCGGTGGCAGCAAATTGGTCTAAAAAGTCGGAAATTTTTAGTAAATAGAACCACTATTCACTAAAAATTTCCGACTTTTTATCCTCAATTTTCTGCCATCCTCGCTACGGGCGCTATTCACGGACAGCCTCCCAGGAGGCTGTCCGTGAATAGTCTGCCCTGCGCGGCAATTCGTAACTGTTTTTTATACGACTAAAAATGCTTATCCAGAAATGCATTGTTCACGAATTGCTGTTTTATGGAATTTTCCCTGCTGTTTTCAGTCCTAGTCATTATCTGCATCAAAACAGCCCAAACTAATGAATAGCGTCAGCAGCAACACAAATCCCTCATTTACCTGTTCTATCTGCCTTGGTAGCAACGAAGTCACCACAGGGCAATCTGCCTGGCACACAACACTGGTCCGAACTTCCTGCCAACCAAAACCTCATATTTTCCACCTGGGATGCATCACCGAATGGCTTGACGGTGACCAGCAAAAGAGAAAAAGCCTCGATCAACGCCAATGCTGTGATTGCAAACAACCGGCACTGCCGCTGGTTCGTGTGAACGGGAGCCGCATTCTGGAAAAAGATTCATTTTATTGTGAATCCCTGGTGCTTCATGTCTGTCGTACCGGGGATCTGACAACACTGAACAAGCTTCTGGCCCTTGATGCCAGTCTGGCAACACAGATGTACCTCTCGGCGGTCACCGATTGGGCTGTATACCCGTTAGCTATCGCCATTGATTCCGGCCATATCGATTGCGCCCAGGCACTGATCGACCACCAGGCCGATGTCAATGCCGCTGATCAGGAGGGTCGGACGCCCCTGCACATTGCGGCTGAGAATGGCAACGTCCAGTGCCTGAAATGGTTGGTTACCCATGGAGCGAGTGTCAATGCCACCAATAAGAAAGGCGAAACGCCCCTGCATATTGCCACCCAAATCGGCGTAGTCGAGGCCCGTCAACAATGGGCTGCCATGGGCAGAAATATCGATGAAAGCTACGATGACGGCAGGATATTCCAACAGTATACCAGCAAAAAAGAAAACGACACCGGGTGCCTGAAAGAGCTGCTTGCCAACAGCGAAGTGGATATCAATGCCATTGATAACGGCGGCGTCACGCCCCTGATGATTGCCGCATTATGGGGCAAATCCGAGCGTCTGAAATGGCTGCTCGACGCAGGAGCAGATATCAATACCACCGATCACCTGCACTGGAAGGCTCTCTACTTCGCTACCATAAGCGACTGTGCAGAGTCCGTCAAAGTGTTACTGGCCGTTCCCGGCATCCGATGCAGCAGGAGGGATATTTATGGCTGGACGGCTCTCCACTTAGCGGCCAGAAACAACTGCGTAGAGTCCCTCAAGGTGTTGCTGGCCACTCACGGCTCCCGGCTCAATAAGCCGAGTTACAAGGGCTTGTACGCTCTCCACATCGCTGCCAAATACGATAGTGCAGAATCCATCAAGGAATTACTGCTCGCTCCGGGCACCTCGATCAATAAGAAGAGTTACAAAGGCTTGGCTGCTCTCCACATCGCTGCAAAACACGATAATACAGAGTCCGTCGAGACACTACTGGCCAATCCAGGCATCCGGGTCAATATGAAAACCAACAAGGGCTGGACCGCTCTCCAGATCGCGGCCGAACACGGCAGTACAGGATCCGTCAAGGCGTTACTGGCCTCTCCCGGTATCCAGGTCAATAAAAAGGTTAATGGCAGGACGGCTCTCCACCTGGCGGCAACATACGGCCACTTTGGGTGTGTCGAAGCGATGCTGTTCGCTCCGGGCATCCAGATCGATGAGCATACTGACGATGGCATGTCGGCTCTTAGCTTAGCGACCATCCATGGCCACAGCCGGTGCATGGATCTCCTGCTTGTATACGGGGTCTGGCATCCGGAACACCAGCCAACAAATTAGCGGGACCCGGTTAACACTGGCATTGCATTCATTCAGCGTTGGTTGCCATAGAAAAATGCCTCCCGGGTAACCAAAAAAGATAACCCAAGCCGATTCAAGTCAGATAAAGAACATGCAAGTACCAGGCTCGGCTCAAAATAACCAGCCAGCAACTGCTTATCAAACTGAGCTGGACAACTGCCCTGTTTGTCTTTCGCCGTTTGCAGGAAAAAGAGTCGTGGTGACCGATTGTCAGCACATGTTTCACAGAAAATGCCTGAGGCGTTGGCGACTGGAAGAAAATATCTGTCCTCTATGTAGAGCCACTCTTAACCAGAGGAGCGCCCAACAAAGGCCTATCGTCGAGCGCTACACCCCTTATCCAGATCCAAACACCCGTTCGTTATTTGCCGCCCGCCCCGGGCGCTGGTTCCCCTCCGGCCTGATGAGTTGGTTGAGCCAAACCGGCGCTCACCCCAGCCTGCAGGACCATGACGTTATGAGAGCCATGGCCAGCATGACTAGCGGGCGCAGCTCTCTTCGGATGACACATGTAAACCAACTCCTCAGTCTTCCTTGCCTGCAGGAAAACGGCGCATTGAACCGACCCCTTTTTATGATCATTGCAAGCATGATGCGAGGGCGAGGGTTACCCCAAATGAGGGCGCTGGAACTATTCATCAATCACCCCCGCCTGCAGGAAAATGGCGCAGTGGACCTGTCACTTTTCTGCACCATTAGAAAAATGATGTACGAGCGTGGGTTACCTCGAATCAGTGAGCTGGGCCGTTTCCTCAATCACCCCCGCCTGCAGGAAAATGGCGCATTGAACATGCCCCTTCTCACAGCCATTGCAGACATGATGGACAGGCGTGGGTTACCCCCAATGGGGCAGCTGGACCGACTCCTCAATCATCCCCGCCTGCAGGAAAATGGCACAGTGAACATCCCCCTTTTCACAGCCATTGCAGACATGATGGGCGGGCGCGGGTTACCCCGAATGGGGCAGCTGGAGCTGCTCCTCAATCATCCCCGCCTGCAGGAAAATGGCGTATTAAACCTGCGCCTTTTCAGAGTCATTTCAGATCTGATGCCACGTCGTGGGCTACCCCAAATGGTAGAACTGGAGGCACTCCTCAATCACCCTCGCCTGCAGGAAAATGGCACATTGAACCTGCCCGTTTTCAGCGCCATTGCGGGCATGAGGAACTATCACGGGTTACCCCGAATGAGTCAGCTGGACCGCTTCCTTGATTACCCCTGCCTGCTGGAAAACGGCACATTTAACCTGCCCATCCTCTACGCCATTGCTGGCATGATGCATGGGCACGGGTATCCCGGATTACGTGAGTTGGAGCGACTGGTCAATCACCCTCGCCTGCAGGAAAATGGCGCATTAAACATCCCCCTTTTCATCGCCATTGCGGGCATGATGCACCATCAAGGGTTACCCCGTATGGGGGTGCTGGAGCCACTCCTCAATCACCCCCGCCTGCAGGAAAATGGCGCATTAAACATGCCCCTTTTCAACGCTATTGCAGGCATGATGCACAGTCAGGGGCTACCCCAATTGAGGGAGCTGGAGCAACTCCTCAATCACCCTCACCTGCAGGAAAATGGCACAGTGAACATGCCCCTTTTCAGCGCCATTGCGGGCATGATGCACAAACAGGGGTTACCCCCATTGAGAGGGCTGGACCAACTCCTCGATCACCCTCAACTGCAGGAAAATGGCACATTGAACCTGTTCCTGTTATGCAACATGGCAGTCGCCATGCACGGGCGCGGGATTCCATCTTCTGCTGAGAATTTGGACGCCATGATCCGGCAATACCTATAGCGGTTACTGCCACTGACGGATTGGTTGTTAGCAATACTAACCAGAAGGTCAGTTTAAAATCTCAAAAAATATAATAACTTGGATAAAAATTAACTAGATAACAAAAAGGAATATTAATATGCTGAACTATATCAAGATAAAATCTCTTGCCCTGGCCCTTCTAAGTACCTTTGCCCTGATCAGTTTCGCATCAGAGCCAATCTTTCATGGACAAAGTCCTGAATCTGAATCCTTTGCGGCAAAGCTTGGCATTGAACGCCAAGTGTATTATCCATCTGAATCCCAGCTATTTGCTTACTACGCCCATGTTGAAGCTGAATCCATGGCAAAAGTGGACAGCGCCGAAGCCAAACTGGTCCATCATCAAATCAACCAGTTGATTGCCGGTTTTACCCCCCGGGAGCCGGATGCAATACATTTGCACCTCGACCACCAGCACAAGGATAACGGCCGGTTTGACGAGTTGTACGATGTATTGCAGGCAAAAGCAGAGGAATTGGGACTTACTGTGTCTTTACGGGAAAATTCCAATGCCAGCCCTTCCCAGTACCCACCCATACAGCGCTCCAGTGTTCTGGAAATCATGCTGGGAAAACCGGAAACAATGAACACATTGATCAATTACGCGGCCGACACCTATCAGCAGTACCTGGCAACAGAAAAACTGAATCCGGCAGATTCATGCCTGTTTGTTCACCCCCAGTACACTCCGGACGAGGGTAATCCCGCAGAACAATATCTGTTCCATTACCAAGGGGATATCATGTTGAGCAATCCAGTCAACTGCGCTGTTTCCCACAACTATGCGATCAATCTGCTGAATAGATTACTGAACATGCAAGGTAGATAAAGCGCAAATCATTAAAAGTGAAAAATCAGCGCTATTTTAACAGACAGGCCAGTCCGGACATCCGGGCTGGCCTGTCACATGGAGTCAATGAGTTTGACGGGCTGTCGTGCCTTCGCACTCCGTTCGTCCTGAGCCTGTCTCCGAGTAGAAGAGGCCGTTACCGACCTCAACCCTCAGTCGAGCCACCCAAGGGAACCACCCCCTCAGGACTGAGTCGAAGGAGCCACCAATTGTAGCTCCAAGTCGAGTCAAGGGAGATACGAATTGTAGCTGGCAATCATGGGCTGCGGACTGAATCTTTTTTGATCAGTTACACGTTCCTCCGTGGGAATGCATACACTGCCTATCCGCAGACTCCACTGTTCACTATTATCTGATACCTTAAGCGGGCCCGGTATGCACTGCCACGCAGAGTGAGGTTGCGTCAGATCAAAAAGCAGTTAATGGAACCACATGCGTTGCGTTTATACCTCCGAGTGCTTGCTCCTGTCCCCATGGGCAGGTGCTTTCTGACTTCGTTGCCTACTCGCTGGAATGGCCTCCAGTTCATAGGTATCCGCCACCGGCTCAGACGGCACCGGTAGTACAGATCGATGCCCTGGCACCCCATCGCAATCCATAAGCCGGTATGTGCCTGACCAGCGTTGGTAATGGCGGTAACTGCACGCAACCCCAAAACACAACAGCACCAGGCCGGCTCCCACGGCGATACCGGTTATGGCACCAGCACTCAGGGAAGATGCCAGCGGTGCCACCGTGGCGGTCGACAGCGCTACTGCAGTGGTCATTGGCGCAGAAGCAGGCGTTCTGGAAGAGGTCATGGTGGTTCCTGATATTGTGGGCACGGTTTCCCAGAACGGTGGCGTGGTAACGGTTGGCTGTGCCATCGTAAATGGTCCAAAAGGCGGACCGTCCAAGGTTATGGTTTTCCCTGATACTGTGATCTTGACCGGTGCCGACGTGACGGTTGACGGTGCTATCGCTGCGGACGATGTTGCAGAAGAAGCTGTTTCGGAAACAGGTATGGTGGTTGACGGTACCATCGCTGTGGACAATGTTGCAGAAGAAGCCGTTTCGGAAACAGGTATGGTGGTTGACGGTGTCATTGCTGCGGACAGTTTCGCAGAAGAAGAAGCCGTTTCGGAAACAGGTATGGTGGTTGACGGTGTCATCGCTGCGGACGATGTCGCAGAAGAAGCCGTTTCGGAAACAGGTATGGTGGTTGACGGTGTCATCGCTGTGGCCAGTGTCGCAGAAGAAGCTGTTTCGGAAACAGGTATAGTAGTTGACGGTGTCATCGCTGTGGCCAGTGTCGCAGAAGAAGCTGTTTCGGAAACAGGTATGGTAGTTGACGGTGTCATCGCTGTGGACAATGTCGCAGAAGAAGCCGTTTCGGAAACAGGTATGGTGGTTGACGGTGTCATCGCTGTGGCCAGTGTCGCAGAAGAAGCTGTTTCGGAAACAGGTATGGTGGTTGACGGTGTCATCGCTGTGGCCAGTGTCGCAGAAGAAGCTGTTTCGAAAACAGGTATGGTAGTTGACGGTGTCATCGCTGTGGACAATATCGCAGAAGAAGCCGTTTCGGAAACAGGTATGGTGGTTGACGGTGTCATCTCTGTGGGCAATGTCGCAGAAGAAGTCGGGTCGGCATCAACTATTTCGACGGAGAAGAAATCACTGCTGAAACTGCTCGACATGCCTAACTGGTCAAGATACGTGTGGTTGGATTGGCAATTCGGGAGCAAGAGCGGATGAGCGACAGGTTTACACACATTATCCAGCGGACAGGTGTGATTGTTAAATAGCACATCGTCAAGGTAGGTATTACAAACCTGGTAATGCTCACTGACGATACGGGCTGTCGCTTCATCATCACTGGCTTTGATACTGGAATCAACCGCCGTGGTCTTGTTAACGGTACTATCATTAATAGACTCCCCGGCCCCAATACCAGCATTTGCCTCACTACCGGTCGTTGTCACATTACTTTTCACTGCCAGGGTGTTGGCAACGGTTGCACCACTGACGAATCCTGTGCCGATAGCTGCATAGGCATCATTACCGGAAGTTTTGACCCGGCAATCCACCGATGTGCTGTTGGTAACGGTGCCATAGGTAGCTCCGGCTCCGATGCCTGCCCCTCCATATTCATCTTTGGTTTCGATTTCGCAGTTCAACGCTGTGGTGCGTGCAACGACGCTGCTACTTTCTTGAATAAATCCCGC
This sequence comes from Thalassotalea sp. G20_0, assembly GCF_017744175.1. Taxonomy (NCBI): domain Bacteria; kingdom Pseudomonadati; phylum Pseudomonadota; class Gammaproteobacteria; order Alteromonadales; family Colwelliaceae; genus Thalassotalea; species Thalassotalea sp. G20_0. The sequence continues at coordinate 27,646 of NZ_JAGHQV010000052.1, forward strand.
TCCAATACCGGCATTGGGCCCCCAATCAATCAATGAACCGAAGGTTGTGACATTGCAGCTCACTGCCGTCGTGTCGGTAACAGTGCCATTAACGACGTGACCAGCCCCGATACCGGCATATCCATCATCACCCAAGGTTTTTAGCTCGCAGTTTAACGCTCTGGTATCAGCCACACGGCCATTTCGAACAACCCCGGCTCCGATGCCTGTTGCTCCATATATACCATTGGTGCTGATCGTACAGCTTACTGCTTTGGTATTGGTCACACCACCAACAACATTCCCCGCGCCGATACCCGCATAGCCACGATCACCAGAAGTTGCCACCGTGCAGTTCAGTGCCCTGGTGTTGGTAACTTTTCCACGGGAAATGTTTCCCGCTCCAACAGCAGCACTTGCAGAATAGCCCTCTGTTTCAACGCGGCAGTCAACCGCTCTCGTGTCGGCAACAGTGCCTTCTTCAACATAGCCTGAGCCAATGCCGGCGTTCCCACCCGATTTACTGGAGGTTTTGACTGTGGAGGTAAATGCCTTGGTGTTGGTAACTTTTCCACGTAAAATGCTTCCTGCTCCAACAGCGGCATCTGAAGATTTGCCCGCTGTTGCAACGCTGCAGGCAACCGCTGTCGTGTTAGCAACAGTGCCATCAACGTACCCTGCCCCGATACCCGCGGCTGCAAAATTATCGTAGGTTTTGATCTCACAGCCCTCGGCCGTCGTGTCAGCAACGGTTCCGCCATCGACCATTCCTGCACCAACACCGGCATGGGCATGCCTGCCTAAAGTTTGAACCTTGCAATTCACCGCCATGGTGTTGTCAACCTTTCCTTTGGCAATGCCTGCTACAACTCCCCCATGGGCTTTAGGGCCCGAAGTTTCTACATGTGCATTTTCAACCCAGATATTACTGATCGTGGCATTTTCAGAAATTTCACAGGCCACCACTGCCGCCGGGCCTATGGAGTTTATATTGGCATAAGTAAAGCGCAGGTGATCGACACGGCCTTCACCGGCCAGGTTTTTTATCAGGCAATGTCTGAGATTACCGATGGTATTATTTTCGCCATGGAAGATGCCGGTAAACGGATGGGTCTTATTACCGATGGATTGCAATTGGCGGCCATCAATATACGGAACAGCTTGCCGGTAAGTGCCATTGCGTGGATAGCTCTCGATACTGCCAATCTCGCCCAGGGTTTTGGCATCCGCCACCGGAATCGGCTCGCTGCCACAGGCGGCCGATGGTGCAGGACAAGACAGGTCGGGAAAGGGGATGGCGGATGCCTTGGGCAGGGTTTCGACAGAGAAGAAATCACTGCTGAAATTGCTCGACATGCCTAACTGGTAAAGATACGTGTGGTTGGATTGGCAATTCGGGAGCAAGAGTGGATGAGCGACAGGTTCACACACATTATCCAGCGGACAGACATCAGGAACAGATAGCACATTGTTAAGATAGGTATTACAAACCCGGGTATTATTACTGACGATACGGGCCTTTGCATCTAAACCCTGGGCTTTGATCCAGGAATCAACCGCCGTGGTATCGGTAACGGTACCCCCCCTATCCTTATGAACCTGTCCTGCCCCAATACCAGCATCTGCCTCAGGGCCGGTCGTTGTGACATTACTGTTCACTGCCAGGGTGTTGGCAGCGGTTGCATCCATTCTAACGTATCCTGTACCGATAGCTGCATGGGCATCAGCACCAGTAGTATTAACCTTGCAATCCACCGCTGTGCTGCTGGCAACGGTACCACCATAGGCAGCTCCGGCTCCGATGCCTGCCTCTCCAAGTTCATCTTTGGTTTTGACCGTGCAGTTCAACGCTGTGGTGCGTGCAACGACGCTGCTATCTTTAATAGATCCCGCTCCGATACCGGCATTGGCCCCCACACCATCATTGAACTCATTGAGGGTTTCGACCATGCAGTTCACTGCCGTCGTGTCGGTAACAGTGCCATTAACGACGTTACCAGCCCCGATACCGGCAAATCCCTGTTTACCCAAGGTTTTTAGCTCGCATTTTAACGCTCTGGTATCAGCCACACGGCCATTTAGAACATCCCCGGCTCCGATGCCCGCTTTGCCCGCTTTGCGCGCTTTGCTTTTTGTACCGTCGGTGCTGACCGTACATCTTACTGCTTTGGTATTGGTCACAGTGCCATCAGCAACATACCCCGCGCCAATACCGGCATGGGCATTTTCCCCCGATGTTTTGACGTGACAATCCTTCTCTGCGACGGTATTAGTAACAGTAGTACTCTTCTCAACCTGCCCACCCCCGATACCCGCGCTGGCATCTCTACCGGCGGTTTTCACCTTGCAGTTCACTGCTGTGGTCCCAGTCACGGTGCCAGCTTCAAACCATCCCCCGCCGATGCCAGCAAAACTTTCATATCCAGATGTTGTCACTTTGCTGTTCATTGCCGTGGTGTCAGTAACATCGGTCTTGGTAGAATTTCCCCCGCCGATACCGGCATAGCCACGATCACCAGAAGTTGCCACCGTGCAGTTCAGTGCTCTGGTGTTGGTAACTTTTCCACGGGAAATGCTTCCCGCTCCAATAGCGGCATTTGCAGAATAGCCCTCTGTTTCAACGCGGCAGCCAACCGCTGTCGTGTCGGCAACAGTTCCTTCTTCAACATCGCCTGAGCCAATGCCGGCGTTCCCACCCGATTTACTTTTGACTGTGGAGTTAAGTGCCATGGTATTGGTAACTTTTCCACGGAAAATGCTTCCCGCTCCAACAGCGGCACTTGCAGAATAGCCCTCTGTTTCAACGTGGCATTCAACCGCTGTCGTGTTAGCAACAATGCCATCAACGCCAGAAACGGACCCTGCCCCGATACCGGCATTGGCACGCGGGCCTGAAGTTCGAACCGTGCAATTCACCGCCATGGTGTTGTCAACCTTTCCTTTGGCAATGCCTGTTACAACTCCCCCATGGGCTTTAGGGCCCGAAGTACTTACATGAGCATTTTCAACCCGGATATTACTGATCATGGCATTATCAGAAATTTTACAGGCCACCACTGCGGTCGGGCCTATGGACGTTATATTGGCATTAGTCAAGCGCAGGCGATCGACACGGCCTTTACCGGCCAGGTTTTTTATCAGGCAATGTCTGAGGTTACCGATGGTACCATTTTCGCCATGGAAGATGCCGGTAAACGGATGGGTCTCATTACCGATGGATTGCAATCGGCTACCATCAATACACGGAACAGTTTGCCGGTAAGTGCCATTGAGTGGATAGCTCTGGTCACGGCCAATATTGTCCAGGGTTTCGGCATCCGCCACGTCAATCGGCTGGTCGCTGTCAGGGGTGGCCGATGCTGCCAGGCCCACAGCAGCAAGACCGGACAGCGCCCCCAGCACCGCCGTCGCCAGATGACCAGACCCGGGCGCTGTGCTGGTCGGTTTACGATGCTGCTGCGATGAGTTCTGTTGTGTGTCTTTTATTTTATCGCTGTCGTTTTCCTGGGTTCCGTCCAGGGTATTGTCCGGTAAAAACGGTACTACCCCAGACTCCCTGGATACATCCAAACTGCCCCATCGTCCCTGTGGCTCTGTAGACGGTATTGTTGCAAGTCGGGAGTCGCTGGCAGTGCCGCCTCTGGGCACAGTCGGTGGTTGTATAAACATTACTGCCTCATCAATACTTCGAACGCTTTTTCTCAAAAACATCCTGTGTCGTGTAAATCAACGAATAAGATATAAACACCAATATTTACTTGCTGATTCAAATTCTTCGTGAACAACATAGCTCAGAATGCTAAAGACGTTATGCCTATATTGAAAAAGTCACAGAAAATACGACGTTGGTCACGCCCTGATGTGCAGGATTTTCAGAGCCAGAAAACCTCAGGAGAAGTTCAAAAACCTGGCGGAGTGCCACTACCGCCCGGTGATAATTTCAAAAGACACAAAGAGCACAAAGAAGAGCTTTTCTTTTCCTTTGTGCCCTTTGTGCCTTTGTGGTTCAAATTCAAATCTCTCAACCGTTACCAATCCTCATGTTTGCGGAGCTTTTACGCTTAAGTCAGTGCCATTGGGGCAGACTCCCCTACTTGTCGAGATCGGCTTTTAATGGGTTAGCGTGGCAGACAGATGATGGGTTGACGTCCTTAAATAAGCGCTTACCAAGCGGTTAATGAAACCACATGCGTTGAGTTTATACCTTCGAGTGCTTGCTCCTGTTTCCATGGGCAGGTGTTTTCTGACTTCGTTGCCTACTCGCTGGCATGGCCTCCAGTTCATAGGTATACGACGCCAGCTCAGACGACGGCGGTAGTACAGATCGATACCCTGGCAACCCATTGCAATCCATAAGCCGGTATGTGCCTGACCTGCGTTGGCAATAGCGGTAAATGCACGCCCCCCCAAAACATGCCAGCACCAGGCCGGCTCCCGCGGCGATACCGATGATGGCACCAGCACTCAGGGAAGATGCCAGCGGTGCCACCGTGACGGTCGACAGCGCTACTGCCGTGGTCATTGGCGCAGAAGCAGGCGTTCTGGAAGGGCTCATGGTGGTTCCTGGTATTGAGGGCACGGTTTCCCAGAACGGTGGCGTGGTAACGGTTGGCTGTGCCGTCGTAAATGGTCCAAAAGGCGGACCGTCCAAGGTTATGGTTTTCCCTGATACCCTGATCACGGTTTCCTTGACCGGTGCCGGCGTGACGGTTGACGGTGCTATCGCTGTGGACAATGTTGCAGAAGAAGTCGGGTCGGAAGCAGGTGTGGCGGTTGACGGTGTCATCGCTGCGGACAATGTTCCAGAAGAAGCCGTTTCGGAAACAGGTATGGTGGTTGACGGTATCATCTCTGTGGACAATGTCGCAGAAGAAGCCGGGTCTGAAGCAGGTGTGGCGGTTGACGGTGTCATCGCTGCGGACAATGTTCCAGAAGAAGCCGTTTCGGAAACAGGTATGGTGGTTGACGGTATCATCTCTGTGGACAATGTCGCAGAAGAAGCCGGGTCGGAAGCAGGTGTGGCGGTTAACGGTGTCATCGCTGTGGACAATGTTCCAGAAGAAGCCGTTTCGGAAACAGGTATGGTGGTTGACGGTACCATCTCTGTGGACAATGTCGCAGAAGAAGGCGGGTCGGAAGCAGGTGTGGCGGTTGACGGTGTCATCGCTGCGGACGATGTTGCAGAAGAAGCCGTTTCGGAAACAGGTATGGTGGTTGACGGTGCCATCGCTGCGGACGATGTTGCAGATGAAGCCGTTTCGGAAACAGGTATGGTGGTTGACGGTGTCATCGCTGCGGACGATGTTGCAGAAGAAGCCGTTTCGGAAACAGGTATGGTGGTTGACGGTGTCATCGCTGTGGCCAGTGTCGCAGAAGAAGAAGCCGTTTCGGAAACAGGTATGGTGGTTGACGGTGTCATTGCTGCGAACAGTGTCGCAGTAGAAGAAACCGTTTCGGAAACAGGTATGGTGGTTGACGGTGTCATCGCTGCGGACAGTGTCGCAGAAGAAGAAGCCGTTTCGGAAACAGGTATGGTGGTTGACGGTGCCATCGCTGCGGACGATGTTGCAGAAGAAGCCGTTTCGGAAACAGGTATGGTGGTTGACGGTGTCATCGCTGCGGACGATGTTGCAGAAGAAGCCGTTTCGAAAACAGGTATGGCAGTTGACGGTGTCATCGCTGTGGCCAGTGTCGCAGAAGAAGCTGTTTCGGAAACAGGTATGGCAGTTGACGGTGTCATCGCTGTGGCCAGTGTCGCAGAAGAAGCCGTTTCGGAAACAGGTATGGTGGTTGACGGTGTCATCGCTGTGGCCAGTGTCGCAGAAGAAGCCGTTTCGGAAACAGGTATGGTGGTTGACGGTGTCATCGCTGTGGCCAGTGTCGCAGAAGAAGCTGTTTCGGAAACAGGTATGGTGGTTGACGGTGTCATCGCTGTGGCCAGT
>NZ_JAGHQV010000530.1:0-525 GCF_017744175.1 Thalassotalea sp. G20_0
GAATCACCAGTTTCAGGCGAGGATGGTCGTGTTTTGTCTGCGCCAGAAAACGTCTTATTGCCGCTTTTTCACAATCATTTTTTGTGGAACCATCCTGTCGGCAAATCGCTTCCGGCGCTAAAGGAATAACGGTTTTTCTGGGCGGATGGATGATACAGCCGCCTGTAGTATTGTGGTAAAAGGTTTGATTTTTCTTGCCCTCGTTTTTAATGCAGCAGTCATCACATCGGCAGGTTCCCGAATAAAAGAGGCCAGTATCATCAATAGGAACCAGATAAAGATCTTGGATGCTGTCAAAACATTCTGACACTGTTTTTATCAAGTAAGAAGCACTGAATTGCCTGACATTTTTCTGAATAGCCGTACCCATGACTGACCCGACGACAACGATTGAGTAACATACAATTTCTGGCGAAGAATTGTGCGGGCATGATTTTTTTACCTATTCTGCATCTCATGTAGCTGTAGTGCTTCAGGATTCGTCGGGAATTGCTGTGACAACTGGTTTATCCTTGCAGGAACTCT
>NZ_JAGHQV010000531.1:0-525 GCF_017744175.1 Thalassotalea sp. G20_0
GCAGATAACGAGCCATCAGGGCTGATTGGCTCGAGCTGTAATCGTGTGATTATCGGTCTTGGCAAGACCGGGCTGTCCTGTGCCCGTTATCTTTATCGCCAGGGTTTGCCGTTCAAAATTATTGATACCCGGGAAACGCCTCCGGGTGAATTGGAGTGTAGTCAGCTATTTCCTGATGTACCCCTGCATACCGGTGGTTTCAATGAGCAGTGGTTAATGACTGCCGATGAGTTGGTGGTTAGTCCGGGTATCGCTCTGTCGGAACCGGCCATTGCCAGGGCGATGGACAATGGCGCTATTGCCATTGGTGATATTGAGCTGTTTTGTCGAGCGGTGAATGCTGCCTCGGCTGTTTCAACAAAAAAGAAGCCGCTCGTCGCCATTACCGGCTCCAATGGTAAAAGCACAGTGACCACGCTGGTTGGTGAAATGGTCAGCTATTCAGGGCTTAAGCCAGGCGTAGGGGGCAATATCGGAACCCCGGTACTTGATTTACTGGATGATGACAGTATTGATGTTTACATT
>NZ_JAGHQV010000532.1:0-525 GCF_017744175.1 Thalassotalea sp. G20_0
TCCGGAGACTGAAGGTGAGACTCAGGGCGCAGATGCAGATGAAGGTGCGGAACCTGAAGAAATCATCGAAAACACGCAAGAAGAAGGAAAAAAGGAGGAAAATTGATGGTGCCCAGCTTTTGCGATGTGCTGAAAGCGATGGCTTGTTAACCGGCTGTTTTAGTAAGAGCCGGTTTAAAACTGAGTTTCAGGAGAGCCTTGTTGTCGAGCAAGGTATCTTCTGCTGAAAATGGTCGTGTAGATTATTGCCAGACCTTTGCTTTGCCCTCTCATTGGCCAATTTGCTATTACTGCACAATAGCAGGGCAGTCTATCTTCCAACAGGCTCTAGTATTCCATTGGTGATTTTTCTGCGTTCCCATTGATATCCTCGCAATCAGTTTACTGTTGTGTTTGTGAGGTCTCCGAAGTCATTACATCACCTCAATTGGTATGAAACTTGTATACTAAAATAATAAGCATCATGGGTAGACAGCCTGAATCGGAGGTGACAGTATGTCCGACTTGCCACCAAAAATATATTTC
>NZ_JAGHQV010000533.1:0-523 GCF_017744175.1 Thalassotalea sp. G20_0
GAAAAAACCAGTGCGGTTTGTATCCCTAACCTGATCGGTAATATTTGTGACTGGGATCGCATTGTTGAAATCTGCCGCAAACACGATTTAAAAATTATTGAAGACAGTGCCGACACTCTCGGCGGTACCCTGACAGATCGTTCCAGCGGCCACTACTCTGATATCAGTATTACCAGCTTCTATGGTTCCCATGTCATTAATGGTGCAGGTAATGGTGGCATGCTCTGCGTAAAAGATGATGCCATGGCCAGCAGAGCCCGACTGCTCCGTTCCTGGGGGCGCAGTTCATCCCTGTTTGTAGAAAGTGAAGCCATAGAAAACCGCTTTAACGTCGAAGTCGATGGCATCCCCTACGATGCAAAATTTGTATTTGAAGCCATCGGCTACCAGCTGGAGCCTTCTGAAATCAGTGCTGCCTTTGCCCTGGTTCAGTTCGCAAAACTGGAACAGAACATCAAAACCCGGGAAGTTTACTTCAATAAGCAGTTGGATTTCTTCAGCCAGTATCAAGACTGGTTTATCC
>NZ_JAGHQV010000534.1:0-520 GCF_017744175.1 Thalassotalea sp. G20_0
TTCGTTACTGTATTCAGAACTATTGTCACTGTATTCAGAACCATTGTCACTGTATTCAGAACCATCGTCAGGATTTAATTTACTATCAATGACGGGGTGGTGGCTATAGAGCTCATCTTTTGCGTCTGCAACGAACCTACTGCCGGAGAGAAATCTCTCTACCTCTTCTGGCGAGCCATCGCAAACCTCTTCCAGCAAAGCAATGCGACCGGATTGATCGTGCCCTACAGGCTTCAATGTTGGCATTTGCTCAATTAATTCACGGATCGCCATGTCTCGCTCCTCACGCTCAAACAAATGCTTGGGCATGGCAGCAACGCTCTCGCCATCGTCATTCGCCTCTGAACTGTTCTCAGAGAAGCAGAAATCACCATCGACTGTACGAACTCTTGGTTGGCTGCTTTTTGCGCTCAGTAGCTCATTGTGAGCATGCACATTTTCTTCGGTCAGAGCGAAGAGCTTTTCTCCGATCGCGGCTGCCAGGGCTTTCGGGCTGTCAAGTTGTTCTACAGAAGCTTCG
>NZ_JAGHQV010000535.1:0-520 GCF_017744175.1 Thalassotalea sp. G20_0
GTGCATAATTATGAACCAAAATGCAATAGCAAATATCCTCAGAGACCTGACAAAAGTCCTGGACTGCTTTTATGAACCACTTCCCTTTGACATCAAACGGGATGAAATGTTGACCATGGATGAAGTTTGCCACCGCCTGAAAATTCACCGGAACACGCTGAGAGGCTGGCTGAAAAAAGGGTCATTCCCTGCACCGATCGATGTCAGCGGTCAACAACGTTGGCCTACCTCCATGATCAATGCCCGGATCTATGAGGACAACCCGCACCTCCGTGAACAGGAATACCTGATGGTGCAGGCCCAGCGCATTTCCAAATCCGTACCAGATGATCATGAGCGCCTGCTCGCAGAGGCCCGCCGTATCGCCAAATCTGAAAAATCAGGTGCTGCCGCATGATCCTGGTTGAACACATTTTGGAAAAACTGAAGGGTGACAAGCAGCTCCGGTTTAAAGACACCAAGAATCCAAAATACCTGCGGGATGGCATCTGCCCGAAATGCCATAAGGATGGTTTGTGGG
>NZ_JAGHQV010000536.1:0-519 GCF_017744175.1 Thalassotalea sp. G20_0
TCCCATCAAAATCCTCCGGTTCCAGGGCCAGGCTCAGTAATTCCGAGAGAATACCCTTGTTATTTTCAATAAATTTGCTGTCCACTCCCTGAATATCCAACTGGCGGATATAGCGCCCCGGTTTCGGGTTCAACTGAAAATATCGGCAGACCTTCAGTAACCGTGGCCAGCTATCAACCAGCTCCAGAGCTTTTAACGGCTTTTCCTGCAGCCAGGGCATTAATTCTGGTAGCTGTCGTCTGGTTGTGCCCGCCAGTTCATCAAACTGGCGAAAGGCTTTGATCTTGCCGATAAAACCCAGCCAGTCTTCCCGGTGTTCAAACACAATGCGCTGGGGGATGCGCTGGGTACCGAGCTGCTGATGGTTGATGCTGCGATAATCCAGCCGATAACCACTGCCTTTTACCGCTTTGCTATTGCTGTGCAACAGGGCTATCCAGTCCCGAACCTTGACAAACTCCTGGCTGAGCACTTTACCGGACGGTTTGCGAAACGTGATTTCCAGCGGGAACAGGGATT
>NZ_JAGHQV010000537.1:0-518 GCF_017744175.1 Thalassotalea sp. G20_0
GTTCTGCGCCTGGTAAAAGAAGGTGGTATCTATGCGGTGCTACTGATTCTTCTGGCGGTGATTATTATACAAGAACCGTCGTTTGTAAGTTTAAGAAATCTCAGCAATATCCTGACACAGTCGTCGGTCAGAATTATTATCGCCCTGGGGGTTGCCAGTCTGATCGTTACCCAGGGAACCGACCTTTCTGCCGGTCGTCAGGTTGGTCTGGCAGCGGTCATCTCGGCAACCCTGTTGCAAGCTTTGGAAAATGTCAACAAAGTCTTCCCGGAGCTGGGGCCACTGCCGATCCCTGCCGTTATCATGATTGTCTGTGCCATTGGTGCATTGATTGGTCTGGTGAACGGACTGGTGGTCGCCTACCTGAAAGTGACGCCGTTCATCGCTACCATGGGTACGATGATTATCGTCTATGGCGTGAACTCCCTCTACTATGACTATGTGGGTGCTTCGCCAGTGGCCGGTTTTGCCACTCAGTTCTCCGAATTTACCCAGGGCTTTATCCGACTGGGTGACTT
>NZ_JAGHQV010000538.1:0-516 GCF_017744175.1 Thalassotalea sp. G20_0
CAAAGTTTTTTCCGGGCTTGGTTGAGCTACGCCCAACAAACAAAAAAGGCTTCCTCTGTGCCTTTGTGTCTTTGTGGTTCAATGCTTTTATACCTTTCGCAACACCCTCGCTTTGCGTGGGAATGCAAACCGTACTTCTTGTCCGCTTGGAGTTGTCTTTTGGTACCGTATGCATTCCCACGGAGGACCGTGGGAACGAGGTCAGATCAAACACCACCACCGCTACTAGCCAGTACCAGTACCAGTACCAGTACCAGCACTATCAGGGGCAATAGCGTTAGCTGCTGTATCAAAGATATTGGTATCATTAAATGCAGTTGTTAAAGTCCCTACAGCAGCAATAACAGCACCTGCTAACAAAGCATACTCAACAGCAGCCAGCCCATCTTCTTCTTTAAGGAAATCGCGAATCAATTGCCTGATCATGTTAATAATCCTTTTACTAACTTTATAAATGTGATCGGTTTGGGAGCGATTGGTACTAATATCCCTACAATCGCTGGACATATATTAATC
>NZ_JAGHQV010000539.1:0-515 GCF_017744175.1 Thalassotalea sp. G20_0
GCTTTATCCTGCAGTTTCTGTCACCCAAAGTGATGCGGGATTTAAGACTGTTTTCAATTCTGGATGATGAGTCCCGCACTTATCTTGAGGTGGACAGCATTCACGATGAAACAGGCTATAAAGCTATCCGTGAGTCACTGGCCGCTCAGTATAATTTGGGCAATCGGGAACCAAACATTCAGGTTTATAATGTCAATATCCGGGGCGACCGCATGCTGACGCTCCGTCACTATCAGCATGAAGGTCGACCATTGGGAAAGGAGACCGATGAGCTGTTGAAGCATATACACCGGATCTGGCAGTTTGATGTAGAGATCGAGTCGTTCGAAAATGGTGCAGTCACTCAAAGCTGGCAGTGCAGTGAGAATAAGAAGCGAAAATAAACGTCGATTGATAGCTGATATTCTTAAGCAACTATCCATTAATTTTTGAACCACAAAGGACACAAAGAGCACGAAGAAGAGCTTTTCTTTTCCTTTGTGCTCTTTGTGTGTTTTGTGATTCCCATTCAACAT
>NZ_JAGHQV010000053.1:0-31393 GCF_017744175.1 Thalassotalea sp. G20_0
GCTCGGGGAGCCACTTATTCTATCTGTCAGCCTGTGGCTGATGTAAGAATGGGTCGTTAGCTCAGTCGGTAGAGCAGTTGGCTTTTAACCAATTGGTCGTAGGTTCGAATCCTACACGACCCACCATTTTTCAGTTTTTACAGCCGTTGGTGAACTTTTTGCCAGCGGCTTTTTTGTTAATGAAGTTTAAGCTGTGGTCGGGTTGTTCTGCTGATCAGGTCCTTCAAAATCAATGTCCCGGTTCTCAGCTTGCCAAAGAGCGTCATCTGGTGCATCCGGTACAGGCTGATGTAAAACCATTTGGCCAGTGTTCCCTCAATCATCATATCGCCGGTAATGGCACCCATCAGATTGCCTACGGCACTGAAACGGCTCAGGGAGATCAGCGAGCCGTAATCCTTGTAATTGAATTCCAGCGCTGTGGAGCCATTGGCTTGGGCTATCAGGCTTTTGGCCAGCAGGGATGCCTGTTGATGGGCCGCCTGTGCCCGGGGAGGGATGGTAATATGTTCATTTTTACTATCGGTCAGGGTGCAGCTTGCGCAGTCGCCCATGGCGTAGATTTGATCGTCCAGCGTCGTTTGTAAAGTTGAACGAACAACCAGTTGATTGATCCGGTTGGTTTCCAGGCCGTCTATATTGGACAGAAACTCAGGTGCTTTGATCCCCGCTGCCCAGATTCTCAGGTCGGATTCAATAAACTCACCATCACGGGTAGTTACCCCGTCAGCCTTGATTTCACTCACCAGCTGCCGGGTCATTACCCGAATCCCCATTTTGCTTAACTGTTTTTGAACACTGTTGCTGATTCGAACCGGCAGTGCAGGCAGTATTCTTTCGCCTCCCTCGATGATGGTTACTGCCAAATCCTCCGGCTTGATGGCATCCAGTCCATAGTGGGCCAGTTCAATGGCGGCAAAATGGAGTTCTGCGGCCAGCTCCACGCCAGTGGCACCTGCACCAATAATGGCAATGCGAAGCTTGGTACTTTCGTTATTGCTTGCCTGGGCGTGAAGATAGTGGTTAATCAGGGTGGTGTGGATTTTCTCTGCCTGTTGACGGTTATCCAGGAACAGGCAGTGCTCTCTGGCACCGGGTGTATTGAAGTCGTTGGCGGTACTGCCTACGGCAATAACCAGCCGGTCGTAGGCCAGGGTGCGGGCAGGTACCACCTCATGACCGCTGGCATCCTTTACAGGGCTGAGCCCGATGGACTTTTCTGCGCGATTCAGGCTTGCCATCTTGCCCGGAATAAATTTGAAGTGGTTCCATTTGGCCTGTGCCAGATAGCTTAATTCATCCTCAAAGGCATTGAGGGAGCCAGCGGCCACTTCGTGCAGGAGCGGTTTCCAGAAGTGGGTAGTATGGGCATCAACCAGGATGATTTCAGCGCGCTGTTTTTTGCCGAGTTTCCTGCCCAGGCAGGTGGCCAGCTCAAGTCCCCCGGCACCACCACCAACGATCACGATTCTATGGAGTTTGTTCTTCACATTTATTCCAGTTTTTTCTATTAATTATGTATGGCTGTTATTGGGGCTGTTATTGTTTCGCCAGAGAGCCGAACTTACTGTTCATGGCTATTTTTTGCCTGCGTTCTGGTTGGAGGTCATCCCCTCAGGCAGGTAAAACCAGGTAGCCGATGATCCGGCTTAAAACACCAAGCACAACAATAACAACCGTTAGCCAGGCCATCAGGCGCAGAGGCCTGAATGGCGAACGCTCGACTTCATTAACCCCTTCCTTTAAATAATGATCAACCCGCTGCTGGTCTTCGGGATACAGCCGTTTGGATTGTTGGGCGGAATTGGCAATGTGATTTTTTTCAGCGACAGATGCTGAAGTGTTTTGGCTCATGGTCATAACTCCCTCTCTCCAGCCAAAACATAGTACATTCTGAGATCAGCGAAAAGCGATAGTGCGGTTTTTAACCGATTTATCTATCTTTCCGGCCGGATTTGCAAAACGAGTGAACACCAATGTCATTCAGCTGGTCAGAGGGTTTTATCTGGTGTTGCTGATAAAGCAGCGCTTCATCACGGATCTTATGGTAGGCATTAAGAACCTGGGGCATAACACCGAGATTGATTCACGCTGGAAACGACTCAAGCGCTACTTTGCCTGGGCAGGCATGAAACTTGATGACATCGTCAGTTAACAGGGCTTTGAACTACTGCCAGATACTTGTTGTGCCCATCACTTAAATTCCGGTAAACAAACGTTCCTTGCCGGGTGCAAGACGGGTAGGTTCGTGCCTGACTCGAGGATTTTAACGACAATCGTCTTGTTAAAAAAATTCTGTTTTATGGAATATTCTCTGCTGTTTATTGTCCTACTCATAATTTTGAGTCATAGCAGGCTAAAGCGATGAATGTTGGCAGGGGCAATGGGGCAGATTTACCATTTCAGTGTTCTATCTGTACGGAAAGCGGGTATATCAAAGGACAATTTGGTGGGCGTTCACTGGTCAATACCTCTTGCCCGGCATCCCACGTTTTCCACCTGAAATGCATCACAGACTGGTTTGATGTGCAGAATGTAAGAGGACTTGATGAACTCAAATGTGTATGCAGGGGACCAGCACTGCCATTGATTCGTATGGACGGTATGAGACCAATTGAAGACGAATCACCTTATTGTGAAACCTGGATATTTAATGCCTGCCGTACCGGAAATCTGCGCGACCTGAGAATGCTGCTGCGCGAAGACGAGACTTTGGCCAATCGGACTTACCATTCGGTACTCACCGGTCATCCTGAACACCTGTTAGCTGTCGCCATAAAGGAAGCGCATACTGATTTAGTCCGTTTCCTGATCGGCTGCGGTGCCGATGTCAATGCCGCCGAGTACAACGGTGAGACCCCACTGCACATTGCTGCCCGGCTGCACCGCAACGAGGACGTTAATATGCTGATCAGGGCTGGGGCGGATATCAATAACGTACTGCACACTGCTGCCAGAGAAGGTTCTTTGGAATTTTTCAATCTCCTGCACGACCCGGGAGACATCAATAAAACCGATGAGGAAGGTCAAACGCCGCTGCATATCACCGCTGCCAACGGGCATAGTAGATGCCTGGAAAGGTTGCTTGAAATCAGCAGAGAGAAGGTCGATGCCCGCAATAATAACGGCGAAACAGCCCTGCATCTGGCCGTTTATAACGGCCATGTCGAATGCCTGAGACCGCTGATTAAAAGTGGGGCGAATTTGAATGCCACCAATAAGAATGGGGAAACAGCCCTGCATATAGCCACCAAAATCAGCATTAATGAGGGCCTTCAACAATGTGCTGACATGGGCATAGATATCAATGAAACCTTAGCCAACGGCAGGACGCCCAAACACTATACCAACAAACAAGAAAACAGTGACGGGTGCCTGAAAGAGCTTGTTGCTAACAGAGGAGTGAATATTAATGTCACTGATAACTACGGCTATACGCCTTTGATGATAACTGCCTTTTGGGGCAAATATGAGCACTTGAGATGGCTGCTCGAGAATGGAGCGGATACCAATATCACTACTGCCAACTTAGGTACAACGGCATTACATTTAGCCGCTTGCTGGGGGCGAACCGATTGCCTGAGAAAGCTGCTTGACATGAAAGCGGATATCAACAAATCCAATAAAATGGGCGCTACTACGGCTCTTCACTGGGCTGCCAAAAATGGCCACACAGAAGCCGTCAAGGTGTTATTGGCTGCTGACGGCATCAAGGTCAATGAGAAGACGAGCGACGGCACTACGGCTCTCCACTTGGCTGCCCAGGATGGCCACACAGAAACCGTCAAGGAGTTACTCGCTAAAGGCATCAATGTCAATGAGAAGGATAACGAAAGCGAGACGGCTCTCCACTTGGCTGCCCAAAATGGCCACACAAAAACCGTAAAGGAGTTACTCGCTAAAGGCATCAATGTCAATGAGAAGAATAACCAGGGTGCGACGGCTCTCCACTTTGCTGCCCAGGATGGCTACACAGAAACCGTTAAGGAGTTACTGGCTGCTGACGGCATCAAGGTCAATGAGAAGACGAGCTTCGGCTTTACTGCTATCCACTTTGCTGCCCAGGATGGCCACACAGAAACCGTCAAGGTGTTACTCGCTAAAGGCATTAATGTCAATGAGAAGAATAACCGAGGTGCGACGGCTCTCCACTTGGCTGCCGAGGATGGCCACACAGAAACCGTCAAGGAGTTACTCGCTAAAGGCATTAATGTCAATGAGAAGAATAACCGAGGTGCGACGGCTCTCCACTTTGCTGCCCAGGATGGCCACACAGAAACCGTCAAGGAGTTACTCGCTAAAGGCATTAATGTCAATGAGAAGGATAACCAGGGTGCGACGGCTCTCCACTTTGCTGCCAAGGATGGCCACACAGAAACCGTCAAGTTGTTACTCGCTAAAGGCATCAATGTCAATGAGAAGAATAACCAGGGTGCGACGGCTCTCCACTTGGCTGCCCAGGATGGCCACACAGAAACCGTCAAGGAGTTACTCGCTAAAGGCATTAATGTCAATGAGAAGAATAACCAGGGTGCGACGGCTCTCCACTTTGCTGCCCAGGATGGCCACACAGAAACCGTCAAGGAGTTACTCGCTAAAGGCATTAATGTCAATGAGAAGAATAACCAGGGTGCGACGGCTCTCCACTTTGCTGCCCAAAATGGCCACACAGAAACCGTCAAGGTGTTACTGGCTGCTGACGGCATCAAGGTCAATGAGAAGACGAGCTTCGGCTCTACGGCTCTCGACTTGGCTATTAAGAGTGATAACAGAGCATGCGAGGAACTCCTTCTTGCAAAGGGGGCCTGTGAATCAGGTTTCCTTCTACAGTGAGCAATAAAATAACGGACACTTTTACATTTTAACTGTGTAAGCAGGCTTGGTTAACCTTGGTGAATCCAGCTTACCTGTCAGCGTAACCGGAGCCGGGAATTGAATCTTGATTGTTTCAAATCTCAACTTCATACTGCGACATATTCGGCGCATTTCCTTCTGGTCTATTATCTCCTTTTATTGGTGAGGAATGCACAATGGAATTTACTGAAGAGTATGAAGATGTCCTTCAAAATCTTGAGTACCCGATTATGAATTTTTATTACCAGAACCCTGTTCTGGAAGATTGGGATGTTAAACGAGCACTTGAGGCCACCATTGAGCATTACCGTGCGGAGTTCGCAAACCGGCCGCCGAAGACGAAGAACCTGTCACTATTTGAGCAGCAGTTGAGCAGACAACTGATTACGATCTGTGAATGGCGTCTTGGCCGAGTCAGCCTGGATGAAGTGACAGCGATGACTGAGGCATATACCTACCAGTTTAACGAAGATGACTTTATAAAAACGTCTGAAGAACTTCAAAAGTGTTTGAAGCGGATTATTAAGTCTGTCGGACGATGGAACCGAGTGGGAGGTAAGCAGGGCTACTTGAATTTTATTTCACAATTTTTTCTTGCCCCTCAGTAGTGGCGTTCTATATTAACCGGTTGAATAGCTTCATCATTTTACTCAGCCTGGGAAAAGGTCGCTGCCCGCAAAAGTACAAGCGGTTCCGGCTTTTAAGGTAGCGGGCAGCGTCTGTAGAAATTTGGAAGTTATTTCAGGACAATTACTAAGGTGGCAGGGTACCTTTGAAATCACTTTCGATCAGAGGCAAAGGCATGGCATTTAACAGGGAATTGTTATTACTGGCTTTCCGGCAATGGCGTTATCAGTGGCGACAGAGTTTCAGGGAGCTGAAGCGCTATGGCAGAAACCCACGGTTTGTTTTTCCATGGTTATGGTTGAAGCTCAGTTATCTGCTGGATAGTCCGTACGCGGTCAGTCGTCGTTACCAGCGTCGTATCAAGGCGGAGAACATTTATGTCTACGGTGAAACACCCCTGACCAGCCTGGAGTTAATTGCTGAAAGATCAGGCGTGACTTCGGACGATCATGTGTTTGAGCTTGGTGCCGGGAGTGGTTTTACCAGTATCTGGTTGCAGGGGGTTAAGCGGTGTCAGGTGACCGCTATTGAGCAGATTCCACTGTTCTGCTGGCGTTTGCAGCGTACCAGCCAACGTATGCGATTGCAGGGCATTGATGTTCGTTGTGAAGACTATCTGACGTCGCCACTGGAAGGCGCATCCATCATTTATTTATATGGCTCAAATCTTGATGATCATGTCATTACCGGGCTGGCAGAGCGCCTGGCCGAATTGCCCGCTGGCATCAGGATTATTACCGTCAGCTATGCGCTGCAGCCGTTTCTGCATCAGCAGGCGTTTAAGGTGACTGATCAGTTCACGGTGCCTTTTGAGTGGGGGGAGGCGGAAGTTTTTCTGCAGGAAAGGATGTCGGCAACTGAAGTGCTGACGATTATGGCACCGGGTAGTCATGAGACAGAAAGCTATTCTTGCATCGGTCCGGAGAGCGGGACGGTAGAAAATGAACAATGATGCTTTTTGCGTGATAGCGACCATACGGGATAGCCGTGGCTGAAAAGCGCTTGTTTAGAGCATACGCTGGACGGAAGAAAGCCTGCGCACAATCCGTTTGCCATAGCGCACAATCAGATCGGGTATTTTCCGTTCCGGAAACCGCTCAAAACTGCTGTGAATAAATGACCAGGCAGCATTTGCCTGTTTAACGGGTACCATGGCGTGGGGATGATCACCTAACTCATCATTAAAAGCAGTCATTCGCTGATGGAACCGGTTGGCCTGTGCTTTCAGTTGCATTTGGTCGGTATTGGTGATCTCGGTATTTTGTTCTGAAACCAGCAGGCTCAGGTAGTCTCTGGTTATGTATTGCATCAATAGCGCTTGCTCCAGAAAGCGCAGCTTGGCCTTGTCTCCAGCCAGGACGTTGGTGACTTTTTGCCTCAGCAGCAACAGCTGGCGATCCATTTTGGCCAGTACCCGCAGTAATGAGGTTCCAGAGGGGGGGGCAGAACTGGCTGGAATGGTGCTCAGCCAGGTAATGTGTTTGTTGACCACCGGCCAAAGGGATACGACGGTGACCAGCAGTTTATTGGCTTCAGGATCATTAAGGCTTTCTGGCAGCGTATTGATGGTGATGTTGACTGATTGCTGTGCCAGCTGCAGCGCGTTTCTGGCATCCTGATCGAGAAAATCCAGCTGCAGGAGGTGAATACTGATCAGTATGTCGTTGAGCATTATTTGCTGCTGGATAATGGTTGCTGGAGATAGGGCTGGGGTGGCTTTTTCGCTCGCTTTTACACCGAATGCCAACAGGATTGTGGACAATGTGATTACCGTTGCTGCACGAAAAGCTGCACGAAAAATCATAGTGGCTTCCGGGTTGTTTTTTATCAGGTGTTTATCGGCAAGCGGGATGCTCGCTGTAGGAAGCAGACCTGAATACCCTCTGCGATTAAAGCTTGTGCAGTGTGATGCAGGCACCCATCCCTGGGCGTCAGATCAATCCCTTGTCTTTATTTGTAGCAAAGTTGTTCTGGTATGGATAGCCCTCAGGAGGCTGACCGAGAATAGACTGCCCTACTGCGGTGACAGCAAATTGGTCTAAAAATTCCGTTTTGCTCGGCAAATAGAACCAGTATTCACCTCACAAAACGGAATTTTTATCCTCAATTTTCTGCCATCCTCGCTACGGGGTCGCCTGGACGGGCGCTATTCTCGGTCAGCCTCCTGCTTAATTCTGCTTCAGCTGTGCTTTCAGTTTGTCAGGAACCCCGGTGATGATCAGTTGGTCGTTGGTTTCATCATAGCGAATCTGCCCGCCCAGCAGCTCGGCATCAAAAGAGAGGCTGAGTCCCTTGCTTCGCCCGGTATAGCGTACCAGCTGGGTCAACTTGCGGCGTTCAGGGGACATGGGGGTGCTCATGTCATAATCCCGGGTGTTGACAAAGCGGGCAAAGTCATCCGGACCAGCTTCGCTGAGGTGGCCTGTCAGCTCCTGCATTGACAGACTTTCCCCTTCATCCAGTTTGTTCTGGCAGTAATCATAAACCTGTCGTTTCACAATCGTGCGGTTTTCCTCTACCGGCTCCTCCTGACAATAAGCCTCCACTGCCTTGAGAAGGGTGTCCGCTTCGTCTTTGCTGCTGCTGGTTTCACTGCAGCCAATCACCTCCTGGAATACGGTACTGAGACGTTTGCCTCCTTTTGGCCGAAGAAACGATAGATAGCGCCCCGCTTCCGGGTTTTTCTGCCAGTCGGTAATGTTGATGCGACAGGCCAGGGACATACGAGCAGTGTCCAGGTAGGACGTGTCCTGAATGGTCAGCTCATCAGTAATGGTGACACTGTTCTGGCTGCTGAGCATGCAAAGCAGAAGATAACGGGTCAGGCCCTGTTGATAGTCTGCGAACATCACATAGCCACCATTGATGGCTCCGGCCTCACTGAGGTTTTGCCCAAGGCAGGTCAGTGTTTCTGTGGTGAATTGGGTAAAACCGGCGGCCTGCTCATCGGAATTTTGATCCATATATTGCTTCAGGCGTTCAGGAAAACTGTCCTCTGCCAGAGCGGAAAACTGACCATAACACTTGTCGGGTTTTTTATTATAGGTTTGCAGCAAGTCATCCAGTACCAGCTCCAGAGAGGGGGAAGAGTCCAGGCTCTGGGAAGCTGGAGTGGCCTGTAACTGCTCTGAACCATGGGCAAGGTCCAGTTTGTGCACAATAATCTGTTTGATGGTCATGACTTGATGCTGGAAAGTCCGAATTGATAGCTCAATATGGTACAGGGATTCTGCGTGTTTTGCCTCGACAAACTCCCGGCACGGCCTGAAGATGGGTAATGGATTGAATTCATTATGGCAGGTCTTACTGGTGCGGGATGGAAGTAAAGAGGTTATCCAGACTCTGCCTGACCTGTTTGTCCAGGGCATGCTGATTCGGGTTCACTTTGGCCATCAGCTGAATGCTCAGATACAGGTTCAGAAGCTCGCTGGCGATGACTTCATGATCAATAGTAGCGCTGATGTTTTTTTTCGGTTCTGTATATTTCTCAATAAAATCAATAAAGCCTGTTCGCAGCATCTGGATGCCTTTCTGCACCCGTTCTGATGCATCGGATGGCAGTAGATGGAGTTCATTGCTGGTGGTCACCAGGAAACAACAGTTGCGGTAGCTGGCCTCCTGACCATGACGATAACCGGAGGTAAAAAAGCGTCGGAGATCCAATAGTGTGGGACTGTAAGCCAGATACTTATCGATTCTTGGTTGCAGCTGCCATTCAAGGTAGTGATCAAGAGCACAGAGAAATAATTGCTCTTTATTCTGGAAATGATAATAAAGGCTACCCGGATGCATATCGGTAACCTCTTCCAGTTGCTTCAATGAGCAGGCATAAAACCCCCTGGACCAGAAAAGCTCAAGGGCATCGCTTAACACCTGTTGTCGATTGAACGAGGATGATCTTCCCATAGGCTTACTATTGATTATTGTCACTCTAAGTTAGCAGAGTTTTGACCTCTGTAAACAGCCCTGTGGTGCCAGGGCGTGGCTTATGCCATGATTCCGTAGAATTGCAGAAACGTCGCGGACCACCATATCCACTATGGTTAAACAGGTTAAATAACAAAGGTGATACATCATGGCGCTCACACCCTCTTCTATGGTTGAACTTGGTTTTCAGGCTCCGGATTTCAGTTTGCCGGATGTTTTTTCCGGAACCGAAAAAACTGTGGCTGAGGTGGCCGGAAGTAAAGGGCTTCTGGTGATGTTTATCTGTAATCATTGCCCTTATGTTGTGCATATTGAAGAAGCGCTGGTGGCATTGGGCAAAGAGTTTCATGGCACGGATCTGGGCATTGTCGCGATCAGCGCCAATGACGTGACCGATTACCCCCAGGATCGCCCTGAGTTAATGGCCCAAAAGCCCTATGGCTTTCCGTATCTTTATGATGAAACTCAACAGGTGGCTAAAGCCTATCAAGCGGAATGTACGCCAGACTTTTTTCTTTTTGATGGAGATTTGAAGTGTGTTTATCGCGGGCAGTTTGATGACTCAAGGCCGGGGAATGGTAAACCGGTGACAGGAGATGATCTTCGCGGTGCCATGACTGCTTTGCTAAAGGGCTTGCCAGTCAGTGAAGATCAAAAGCCCAGCGTCGGTTGCAACATCAAGTGGCGTAAATAGTTTGTCAACCATTTCTCTGTGGATAATTTTTCTTGAAAATCTCCTGCCCCATGGCGTTGATTTGCTGGTCAATCATCAGGCTGAATGTGTCCAGAAGCTGCTGATGTGCCTTGCTATCCCGGCTGGCCTGACGCAGCAGGGTAACCGCTGCTTCTACCGTTGATAAGGCACCTTCTCCCGGTGCTTTGCGAATGCGATAGTCGGATATGGCAAGATCAGTGAGTTCAATGCTGGGGAGTTGTTGCAGTTGTGGGTTGCGGTAATAGATCTTTTTGGCCTTGCGCCAGGTTCCATCCAGGATGATCAGTACTTCCGGCTTCGCCGTTCGCAGAATATCCCGGCTGGCCCGGGCATTAGCCCCGGGAAATAGCAGATAACAGTCCTTTTCTGCCAGCGTTTTTTGGAGGTACGCATGATTGGAAAAATCTTCCCCCACCCATACCTCGCAATTACCAATGCCCAGCTCCAGAATGCGAGCCGTATTCAATGGGTGCCTGGACTCCCGGGGATGCTGCAGAATAATTATATCCATGCAGGCGGTTTCTTCTTTCAGCGCTGAACAGTAACACTGCGTTTCCGTGCGTTGGCAGCGAGGGCATAGAGATCTTGGCATGAGTGTTAATGTATGGCTTATTTCCGGGAGGCCTGGCAAGGATTGCGAGGTGGATAGCCAGCGAACAGTTTATACTATTCGCCCGGTTACTATCTTTTTGACTGGAGAATTAAGCGTTCTTCATCTGGAAAATCAGTTTTTCAGCGGTGCAGTCAAACTCAAACATGGCACGAATCACGGTCTGACCATGTTCATCAATGGTTTCAGCAGAGATTTTGCAGTTACCGGAACCGATTTTTGCTGCCTCTTCTTTCAGGGCATCAAATTGTGATTCAGCATTGACGCCAGAAAGATCGATAGTCAACACAGTATCGTCTTCTTTAATAATGGTGCCAACTTCTACGCAGTTACAGGCAAGGCTTTCAAACGGATCTTTTTCATTCATGGCAACTACCTTCATAAATATAAAGTCATCCAGACAAAAAAAGCCGGGGGAATCCCCAGCTTTTTTATTGTTGAACCCGGATCATAGCGTTGAATAAAGATTCACACCAGCAGATTCATGACAAACATGGCCATCAGGGAGTTCAGGATACAGATGCCAAACAGGATAGGGTAACGGCGACTCTCCGTCCCGATAACACCAAGAATACGTCCAGCGTATTGAATGGTGGACCCCATCAGGTAAATAGCAGGTGCCAGAATGGCAATGTCGCGGGCGTGCAGAGCGCCTTCATTCAACAGGCCTACGGCAACACCAACTGCACCACCCATGGACATAACCGCTGCCATCAGTACGGCAGCCCCTTCACCAGGTACTCCAAACAGCGCCATGACCGGGCCAAACACGGTGGCCAGAACATTCAGAAAACCGGTCAGAGACAGAATCTTGATGATCACGAAGGCCATCATGATATTTGGGATAATGCTCCCGATTCCGATGCCCCAACCCTTACGGGCGCCTTCAACAAAGACGTCAGTGATCATCTTTTTACTTTCAGGTGCAGCACTCATGATCAGTTAGCCTCCGCAGTGTTGGCAGTGATTGCTTTTTCGCCGGATTTCTTGTCAATGGTCTTGAGGTAGAAACGCATAATGTTGGCACCGACGATTTTAAAGATAAACATCACCGCCAGGGCCAGACCAATAGAACCGGGAACGGCAGTACCCGTGGTGTCAGAAAGGGTGAACAGAATGGCACCGGAACCGAAGAAGTTGACGATCAGTGCACCTCCGGAGAACTGGAATGCGGTAAAGACATCTTTTTCTGTGGCAGTCAGTTCGCCTTCATCCGCCAGGGATTTGGTCAGGCCCGCACCAACGTCGGTGGACTGCAGACTGCCGATAATGGCCAGACCCGTTGAACCGGGAATACCCATCAGAGGACGAAGCAGAGGTGTCAGCATTTTACGGGCAGCTTTCAGCGCTCCATAGTGCTCAAGCACTGCAATCATACCCAGGGCGAACATGGCCGTTGGTACCAGACCAAGAGCAAACAAAAAACCATCGGCCGCACCGCTACCACCCACGCCACGGAAAGCGGCCATGCCACCCGTGGCGTCTTTCATCAGCCTGCCAAAGCTGCCGTTAAGGGTGGTGAAGTCAAAGACACCGTACCACTCATTAGACTTCAGGAGTCCGGAAAAGAACACGACAGCAAATGCCAGTGTTATATAGGCTCCAATGGAGACCTTTTCCTGGTCATCAGTTTTCATTGTTTCCCCCTGGGATATTTACAGGCGTTGTAGAAATCAGAGTTAAAACTTGCATTGTATGAGAGCTTATAAGTCTGCTGTGCAAGATAGAATCAGGGTTAGACGCAGTATTTCATACTTCGGCTTCGGTTCTTACGAAACGGTATTTCTATGTCAGTCGACTTGCGCTTCGCTGATAAAAACGACGGTGTTTTACTGTGTTGAATATTGAAGAATTTTAAAGGGAATAGCGTGTTTTACTGTGAGGATGTGGGTTTTTTCGTGAGTAGGTGATTTCCCTTTTTTCTTAGGTGTATCTGGTATAGGCTGCACCTTGTTGTACTCATTTAACAAGTAAATTGTCGTGGGCTAATACGAGTCAGGCTTACCAAGACTTACAGAGGCGAAGTGGGCCGGAATAACATCGAAAGGCAAAGAGCTATGTCAGAAAAGCCAACAGAGAACCCATCGTCGCTGCGTCAAAATGTCAATATGCTGGGTACCTTGCTGGGTGACGTCATCCGGGACCACAAGGGAGAGGACTTCTTCAATAAAATCGAGTCTATCCGTCAGTTGTCCAAAGCGGCCCGCAGTGATGCCGAGGGTGATGACGGTCTGAATGAACAGCAGGCCCTGTTAGACCTGCTGCACAGCCTGCCTGATGATGAGCTGGTACCTGTGGTACGGTCTTTCAGCCATTTCCTGAATCTCACCAATATTGCCGAGCAGTTCCACCTGGTATCCAGGGACTGTGAAACCAGCCACTGTGTTCCTGATCACTTTAGTGAATTGCTCAAGGCGCTGAAGCAGAAAGGTCTCAGCGATCAGCAGATTGCAGAGAAAGCATCGGAGCTGGATGTTGAGGTGGTACTGACTGCGCACCCGACCGAAGTAACCCGTCGTACATTAATTCAGAAATATGAGCAGATATTCCAGTGCCTGAGTGACCTGGAAAACCAGTCGCTCAGTGATAACGAACAGCAGCGCATTGAACAGCGCATTCGCCAGCTGATTACTCAGGCCTGGCATACCTATGAGTTTCGCAGTAAACGACCAACACCGGTTGATGAGGCAAAAGGTGGCTTTGCCACCATTGAGCACTCCCTGTGGCATGCGGTGCCACAGTTTGTCCGTCAGATGGATGACCACCTGCAAGCGTTCACCGGTCACCGGTTGGCGATTGAGGCGGCACCCGTTCACTTTTCCTCCTGGATGGGGGGGGACCGGGATGGTAACCCGTTTGTAACATCTGAAGTGACACGTGAAGTATTGCTGCTCAGTCGCTGGATGGCAGCAGACCTGTTTTTAAGGGATCTGAAACCATTGATCAGTGAGCTTTCCATGAGCGATTGCAGTGATGAGCTGCGGGCGCTTGTGGGGGACTCCCGGGAACCTTACTGGTCTGTGTTAAAAGAGTTGCGGGAAAAACTGAAACATACCCGTCAGTGGTGTGAGCGAGGTCTGGCCAGACCCGGGGATGCACCGGTAACACCGACGGCGGGTGTCATTCTTGATAATGAAGATCTGATCAGGCCGTTAAGGTTGTGTTACGACTCTCTCCATGCCTGTGGCCTGGGGGTTATTGCCGATGGCCCTCTGCTGGATACCCTGAGAAGGGCATACTGCTTTGGTCTGACGCTGATTAAACTGGATATCCGTCAGGAGTCTGGCCGTCATACCCAGGTGTTCAGCGAGCTGACCAAGGCCCTGGGTCTGGGGGATTATGAGCACTGGGAAGAACTGGAAAGACAGAGCTTCCTACTGAAAGAGCTGCAGAACCCAAGACCCCTGTTGCCGAATACCAAAGGGCCGCTGAAGTGGTCGCCATCACCGGATGTGCAGGAGGTTTTAAACACCTGTCGTGTCATAGCCGCCGAGGGCTCCAGGGCACTGAACTGCTATGTGATTTCCATGGCTAAACAGCCATCAGATGTACTGGCGGTGGCTTTGCTGCTGAAAGAGTGTGGTGTGGATTTCGACATGCCTATCGCGCCACTGTTTGAGACATTGGACGACCTTGACAACGCGGCGGAGTGTATTCGTCACCTGCTGTCATTACCCTGGTATCGCGGTTATTGCCACGGTGGCCAGATGGTTATGATTGGTTATTCTGATTCTGCCAAGGATGCGGGGTGGATGGCGGCTGGCTGGGCTCAGTACCGTGCCATGGAAGAGGTGACGGCGGTATGCGCTGAGGCCGATGTCCGGTTGACCTTGTTCCATGGCCGTGGTGGTACCATTGGCCGTGGTGGTGGCCCGGCCCATGCGGCGATTCTTTCCCAGCCTCCGGGTTCGGTCAATAACCGCCTGCGGGTGACTGAGCAGGGGGAAATGATTCGCTTTAAGTTTGGCTTCCCACAAGTAGCCGTCCAGAGTCTTATGCTATATGCCAGCGCCACACTGGAAGCAACCCTGTTGCCGCCGCCAGTGCCAAAGCAGGAATGGCGTGAAGTAATGGATCAGTTGTCAGCGGATTCCGTGAAGGTTTACCGGGGCATTGTTCGTGAAGAGCCTGACTTCGTACCTTACTTCCGGGCCGTAACGCCGGAAATGGAACTGGGTAAATTGCCGCTTGGCTCCCGCCCCGCCAAGAGGAAACCCAACGGCGGCGTGGAAAGTCTGCGGGCTATTCCCTGGATTTTTGCCTGGACACAGATTCGCCTGATGCTGCCAACCTGGCTGGGCTGTGGCGAAGCGCTGGAGAATGCGGTCAACAATGGCAACCGGGATGTGCTTGAAGCAATGATGACCGACTGGCCGTTCTTTAAGGCACGTCTGGAAATGCTGGAGATGGTCTTCACCAAGACCGATGCCCAGCTGGCCAGGTATTATGAAGATCAGCTGGTGCCCGATCATCTGCACTACCTGGGCGAAAAGCTCAGGCGCATGCTGTCGTCTGCCATTGAAGTGCTGCTTGATCTTAAAGAAGGGGATGAGCTGATGTCATCACACCCGCAGAACAAAGAAGCCATTGGTCTGCGTAACCCTTACACTGATCCTCTGAACTTCCTTCAGGCTGAGTTGCTGCAGCGGGTTCGCTCCCAGGAAAAAATAGCGGGAGAGAATGCGGAAGTGGGTGAGGAGCTTGAACAGGCACTGATGATCACCATTGCCGGTATTGCAGCAGGTATGCGTAATACAGGCTAGTACATGGTTTCAATGTAATTGATGGGTTCCTTCTATCAATGACTCCCAAGCTTCGTTCGTCCTGAGCCGAGCCGAAGGGCGCTCAGGGTGAACGGAGATTGTTCACATCAAACTCTTGGCAGGAAACCGTCAATGCTTAACGGCAGCCTGTTTAAGGGTGATTGCGGTAGCAGGCGTCATGGTTAAGCTCACCGTGCCGCCTCTTTTTGTTGCCCCTGGCCGTTCGGCTTCATCCGATAGACGACCCTTCCTTCATATTCATCAGACACCACCGCTAGCCCTCGTTCATTCAGTATCCGGGCACCGGCACAGTCCGGCTGCCGGAATATTTTTTCAAGTTCAGACTGCGGCGGCGTACCGATGGCTGGCAGGATACCCTTCTGCTGCAACCGCTCAATCTCTGACTGCATACCGTGGCGGGTGGCAGGCGATAGCAAGGATATTGTGTGGTTCAGTTCATCCGCTGCAACGATAATTTTTTCTGTCAGGGTCATGTTTTCAGGTAATTCAATCTGTCTCAGTTCCTGCTCATTGTGCAGCTTTCGGTAGGCACCGGCTAAGCCGGTTTTCGGATCCCAGCAATCGGGGAGGGGCAGGTTGTCCGAGCGTTTGGGATGATCGGTCAGGCAGGGTTTGATGCCAGCTTTCTCTGCCATCACCAGCCGGACCAGGTCATCCAGGTTGTCGCGCATGCACTGCTGCGGATCAGATGCCTGCTCAATCATTAATCGCCGTTTCGAGTTATCCACCGGCAACCGGTATTTCGTGGTGAACGGATTGGCATCTTGGTGGTGCCAGCCCCCGGTAATGCAGGCCAGATGTCTGAAGCTTACCAGTGCTTCCTGGATCAGCAGGGTAAACTCTGGTTTATTGACCACGCGGAGTAGCTCAATGGCTTCCGGGTTAAAATAGCTGTCCTTTCCGGGCTCGGCAGAACCCGGCGTCAGTCGGATCGCGGGAAAATCCTCCCGACATGGGATGACCCGGACAATATCGACGATATCACCAAAGCGTAGCACCTGACGGAGCAGTAATTCGTCTGCGGAGCATTGTTGGTCACTGGTGAAGGGGGCCCTGACCGGCTGCATCTTGTTGCTGTTTTTATTTTTCAGTGCACTGGTTACTAACCCGATCAGCTGATCCGGGTAGTGATGCAAACCCTGCATATCACGCTGGAACAGTTCAGCGGCACGACGCTCTTCTACATCTTTATGCTCATCTTCGGCAACTGCATCGTGGTATAGCTCGGCAATGGGCAGTAATTCCTGCAGCAGGGGCTGGTTTTTCAGTAGTTCCTTGAATGGAGTATGCATGTGAGGCAATACCTCCACAAGAAACTCGGTCGCCAGCTGTGTACGCAGGGCGTGATCCAGACCGTGAACTTTGCGGGTACGGGGTTTGCCCCCTTCCAGTATGACTTTTGCTATGGTGGGATGGTGATTCTGGTAGTAATGCCAACCCGCTACCCGGGTGATTGCAGGATAGTGGCCAATACGGTCAAGCTCACTTTGCACAAAGTTCGGCGGGGCGGTCAGAAATTTGTCGAGCCATTCGCTCTGGTCGGCTTCCTTATCAGGCAACCGGATAACGCAGAAATTATTTACCCTGGGTTCGCGGTGAAAAAGCTTTAAGCAGCTGAATAATATATTATTTGACAGCGGGATAGTGGTCATGTAGCGAAAATGCTCGATTAACTGCTCATCATTAAATCGCTGCGGCGATAAGCCATTTTGCAGGTAGTCCAGCAATTTTTGCCCATCAGCATTTTTGTTCAGATAAAACTGGTGGTATATTTCTTCGCCGATCAGTTCCCGGCACAGATTTTCAACCCAGTCGGCTCCGGTGGATACCGATTGACGGGCCAAAACTTTTTTCAGATTGTCTATAACCGTAGCCAGAATATTAGGGATTCCCTCAGGGGGAGCCAATTGCCCTGGCTTAACCTCTGTACAGAAGCCATTCGTATAAACCATCTTGTTGCAGCTGATCTGCCACAGGATCTCGTGTCGGATAATCCTGAATTCATCACGGGTCAACAAATTCTCCTGGCAGAAATACCTGGCTGCCAGTAACAGCCATAGGCTATCGGCCACGTCAAAATTGCGCTTTTGAAAATCAATCCTGGTCCCATGGGCAATCAGAAGACAGACGACTAATGGGTTGTGCTTAGAGTAATAATCACAATGACCTTGCAACAATATTGGGACAAACAACCTGTTAAGTAATGCCTTCCTGCAAATCTGCGCTTGCTTGCCAAGCTTCGATTTTGTCTCCTGCCAACCATCCCCGTATAAATCCATATCCAGGAAAATGCAGTTTCCCTGGTTTTTGAAGTCTCTTAAAAACCTTGCAGGGAAAAAGGACGTATCAATCAATTTTTTCAATAACTGCACAGGTAGATTGACATTAAGTAACCGGGCATTTTCTATAGCTTCCAGTAATTCGGGTAAGTTACATAATATGTCCTCGGCAGATAATATTTTTATCAGATCCAGATTTTTTTCTGCCTCTGTTACGGATTTGACACTTTCCGGAATATTGATCAGCAGCTGCAAAAAACGATCAACACCGGACTGCACCAGTACGTTGAACAGCGTGATAACCTGGCCCATGGTTTGAGCATATTTCGAGAATGTTCTGGCGTTTGCCGAAATCGCCTCTATTTCATGGCGCTGCAGTTTTAGCGGCGGGAATAGCACACCCCGCTCGCTATCGTATACCGACAGCCGTAAAGATTGACGAAATTCCCCAACAGCACTGGCGTCATCTCCCAGTTCAAGCAGTAAAATGTTTTGCATCATATCTGCGATCCGGTCAAACGTAGCTTCCCGGTTAAAGTCGAGAAGATATCCGCAGTGCATCAGGCCCAAATTAATGCGGCAAATAATTTCCGGGTAGGTTTTTCCGATATTTTTCCTGCTGGATAACTGATGCAGCAGGTAACCTGTGCTGTCAATACGCCCGGAGGTTTTGGTATCAGGGAAGATCGTTTTGCTCTGCCAATATTTTTCTTCCATCTTGATGTTAAGCGTTACGTAATCCGTGATTTTTTTTATCGGTTTGGAATGTGTTTTTCTCGGCTGAAAATCTCCTTGAGCATCGGTGAAGGCATCATGTTTATAAGCCCATGCCAGCTCAACCTCATCCCTCTCTACCGGTCCTAACATGGTCACTACCCATGATTTTCCACTGAATACCTGCTCTTCACCATGTTCGGATACGGGGTTGTTGCATTGAGGACTTAACAACGTAACCGGCTTTGTTTCCCAGCCGAGCCATTTGCCCTTGCGTGCATCAACAGCCCGAACCATTAATCTGCCATCCTTGAATAAGCTGACAATATCATCTGCCGGGCGAGAACCGGGTGCAGGAGTTTGATCAACTGAAGATATATTCATAAGGTGATTATTATTTTCTGTTTATTCATTACGATTAGATTTAATAACTATCAAATAGTTCCTCCTCTGCTCCGTGATTTGACACTCCACACCGGTTTTTTAGTAGTTTTGCAGTGGTCTGGGAGGCCGACCGGGAAGAGGCTGCCCTGCGCGGCAACTGCTCCTGACTCCTGCATCCATGCAGGTGTGCGGCGGCAGCAAAAGGGTCTGAAAATCCGCTGGCAGGGAGCTGTCAATGCTTAACGGCAGCCTGTTTTGGGGGGGGGATTGCGGTAGCAGGCGTCATGGTTAAGCTCATCGTGCCGCCTCTTTCTTTGTTGTCGATGGCCGTCGTTAGGCTTCATTCGATAAACGATCCTCCCTTCATGTTCATCAGACACCACCACAAGCCCTCGTTCATTCAGTATTCGGGCACCTGCACAGTCCGGTTGCCGGAATATTTGCTCAAGCTCAGACTGCGGCGGCGTGCCGATGGCTGGCAGGATACCCTTCTGCTGCAACCGCATCATTTCTGACTGTATACCATTGCGGGTGGCAGGTGATAGCCTGAACACTGTGTGGTTCTGTTCACTGTTCAGTTTATCCGCAGCAACGATAATTTTCTCTGTCAGGGTCATGTTTTCAGGTAATTCAATCTGTCGCAGTTCCTGTTCATTGTGCAGCTTTCGGTAAGCACCAGCTGAGCCGGTTTGTGGGTCCCAGCAATCGGGGAGGGGCGGGTTGTCCGAGCGTTTTGGGTGATCGGTCAGGCAGGGTTTGATGCCAGCTTTCTCTGCCATCACCAACCGGACCAGATCATCCAGGTTTTCGCGCATGCACTGCTGCGGATCAGATGCCTGTTCAATCAGCAATCGCCGTTGATGGTTATCCACCGGCAACCGGTATTTCGTGGTGAACGGGTTGGCATCTTTGTGGTGCCAGCCCCCGGTAATGCAGGCCAGGTGCCTGAAGCTCAGCAGTGCTGCCTGGATCAGCAGGGTAAACTCTGGTTTATTGACGACGCGGAGTAACTCAATGGCTTCCGGGTTAAAGTAGCGGTTCTCTACGGATTCTACAGAACCCGGCGTCAGTCGGATCGCTGGAAAGTCTTCCCGGCAGGGGATGACCCTGACAATATCGACGATATCACCAAAGCGCAGCACCTGACGAAGCAGTAATTCCTCCGCCGGGCATTGCTGGTCACTGGTGAAGGGAGCCCTGACCGGCTGCATCTTGTTACTGTTTTTATTTTTCAGTGCACTGGTTACTAACCCGATCAGTTCATCCGGGTAGCGATGCAAACCCTGCATATCACGCTGGAACAGTTCAGCGGCACGACGCTCTTCTAACTCTTTATGTTCATCTTCGGCAACCGCATCGTGGTACAGCTCGGCAATGGGCAGTAATTCCAGCAGCAGGGGCTGGTTTTTCAGTAGTTCCTCAAATGGAGTATGAAAGCGAGGCAATACCTCCACAAGGAATTCGGTTGCCAGCTGTGTACGCAGGGCGTGATCCAAACCGTGAACTTTGCGGAAACCGGTTTTTATGCCTGCATCTCCTGCCAGTATCAATTTTACTTTGGTGGGATGGAGTTTCTGATAGTAATGCCGACCCGCTATCCGGGTGATTGCAGGATAGTAATCATCATCACGAAGTTCACCTGGCGCAAAGTTCGGTGGAGCCGTCAGACATTCATCCAGCCATTCGCACCGGCCAGCTTCTTTGTCAGGCAACCGGATAGCACAGAAATTATTTACCAGGTGTGATTTGTGACAAAACTTTAAGGCGCTGCCGATTCTACCATCTGGCAACGGGATAGTGGTCATGTAGTGAATATGGTCCATTAACTGTTCATCATTAAATCGTTTTGGTGACAGGCCACTTAGCAGATAGTCCTGAAGTTTTTGCTCATCGGCCTGGTCGTCCAGATAAAATTGGTTATATATATCTTCGCCGATCAGTTCCCGACACTGATCTTCAACCCAGCTGTCGTCGGTAGTTATTGATTGTCTGGCTAAAAGGGTTTTCAGATTGTCTATAAGCGTATCAAGGTTATTCAGTGTTTTCTCAGGGGGAGCCACTTGCCCCGGATTTATACTGGTGAAGTAATTTTTCGTATGAGTCATCTCGCTACAGAGAAGCTGCCACAGTAGTTCGTGGCGGATGATCCTGATTTCATCCCTGCTCAACCAATGCTTTTTACAGAAATACCGGGCTGCCATTAACAGCCAGAGAATATCCGTTGTTTGTTGGGGAGTGTTTTGAAAGTTGATCCTGGTGCCATGGGCAATTAGAAGGCAGGTGGCTAATGGGTTGTAGTAGACGCAGGTATTACCATTAAATAATATTGGGACAAATAATCTGTTTGCTAATGCCTTTCTGCAGAGCACCGATTGTTTGGCAAACACCGATTCCAGCTCCTGTATACGATCCCCGGGGAGTAAATTCATATTCAGGTAGAGATATTTATCCTGGTTTCTGAAATATGTTATTTCACCAAGGCGGACAGTAATTGTGTTAACGATATCTGTCAGGAACCGTACCGGTAAATTGACATTAAGTAGCCGGGCATGTTCTATGGCTGCCAGTATTTCAGGCAGGCTATATGAGTTCAATAGTCCCGGGGTTGTTAATATTTTGATCAGATCCGGGTTTTTATCTGTCTCTGCCACGGCTTTGACACTTTCCGGAATATTGATCAGTAACTGCAGAAAGCGATCACCACCGGACTGGGTCAGTACTTTGAAAAGAGTGCTATCCCAGCCCATGAAATGAGCATATTTAGAGAATGCCCTGGCGTTCGCTGAAATTGTCTCTATTTCATGGCGCTGCAGTTTTACCGGCAGGAATAGCGCACCCCGCTCTCTATCGAAGACCGACAGCTGCACAGGTTGACGAAATTCCTCAAGGACGCGGGCATTGTCTTCCAATTCAAGCCGCAAAATGTTCTGCATCATCCTGGCGACCCGGTTAAATGTTGATTCTCTGGTAAAATCGAGAAGGTATCCGCAGTGCATCAGGCCAAAATTAAGGTGGCAAATAACCTCCGGGTAGGTTGTGTCGGCATTTTTTTTGCTGGACGACTGATGCAACAGATAACCCATCCTGCCAATGTGTCCGGAGGAGGTGTCCGGAAAGAACGTCTTGCTCTGGCAATATATTTCTTCTAATTTTGTATCAAGCGTTGCCAGGTCAGTGATTTTTTTTAACCGCTCGCTGTGTGTGTCTGAAGGCTGACAATTGCCGTAATTATCTGAAAAAGCATCTCTTTTATAGGCCCATATTAACTTGATAGCATCCACTGGTTGCAACATGGTGACTACCCATGGTGCAGCCCTGAATACCCGTCTTCCTAAATTTTCAGATAAAGGGTTTTTGCAATGGGGACTTAACAGCGTAACTGGTTTTGTTTCCCAGCCGTGCCATTTGCCCTTGCGTGCATCAACAACCCTTAGCATTAATCTGCCATGGTTAAACAAGCTGGCAGGGGCAGGGCGCACACCGGGTGTTGGATGGTCAACTGTTGCAGTTGAGATCATAGGATTTTCTAATTCTCTCACTAAATGATCAGCAATGGTTTGATTCGATAAACCTCAAAGAGTTCCCCTCCGGCCCTTGATTTTGCTCGTCTGGATGCTTGTTCAGTGTTGTTACAGGTGATTTAAAACCGGTCGAACTATACTGGGCAGGTCTCGTTTAATTTGAGCATTCTTTCTGTGCTTTTTTACGGACCCTGAAATCTTCTCCCTATTCCTTTTTTTGCCTATCCCACCGGTGCCTTATGCGTCAGCCGGGAATGGAGGACGACCACGCATTTATTACCTTTGGTGCTTTCAGTGCCTGTGGTGAAAATGGGCTAATCTGTGAAGGTCGATATTTATTGTGAGGTGAGTGCTTATGCCGTTTGTCTCTGTGAAAACGGTCAAGGGGCTGTTTAATGAAATCCAGAAGCAGGAAGTGATGGATGGAATCTCTAAGCTGCTGGTGGAGGTTGCAGCAGGTGGTGAAGATCGTTTTCAGCAGGCGGTCTGGGTGGTCATTGAAGAGGAGGAGCCCGGAAACTGGAGTCTTGGGGGGAATAGCCCGGAACTGGAGGCATCCAGACAAAAGCGGGGAACCGGTAAGCCCTGACGCCAGAAACGATAATTTCATAAGGTTGGTTACTTATTAGTTCCCTTGGTAATTACCCTGCTATAAGATGCGAAAAATAAAAGACAATAAGCATGTGATGGAGTGATTGTGCCGGAAGTCGTGATCAGTGGTACCGGGTTATATACCCCGCCGGGGGCCATCAGTAATGATGAGCTGGTCAATGCATTCAATGCCTGGGTCGACCAGCAGAATGAAAACAACAAAGAGGCCATAGCCGCCGGTGAATTGGAACCGCTGGCCAGAAGCAGTAGTGAGTTTATTGAAAAAGCCTCCGGAATTGTTAACCGCTACGTGGTTAACCGGGAAGGCGTTCTTGATCCGCAGAGAATGGTTCCTCGAATTCCCGAGCGTGGCAATGAGGACATCTCTGTCCAGTGCGAAATGGCACTCCATGCCGCCAGAGGGGCTCTTGCCCAGGCCCGGGTCGAGCCATCCGGCGTGGATATGATTATTGTCGCCTGTTCCAATATGCAGCGCCCTTACCCGGCCATTGCCGTTGAGATCCAGCAGTTTCTCGGTGGCGGTGGTTATGGTTATGACATGAACGTCGCCTGTTCTTCAGCTACCTTTGGTATCCAGGCTGGCGTCGACGCTATTCGCAGCGGGTCTGCAAAACGGGTATTGATGGTGAACCCGGAAATTTGTTCAGGTCATCTGAACTTCCGCGACCGGGACAGTCACTTTATTTTTGGTGATGCCTGTACTGCCGTATTGCTGGAGAGTGAGGACATTGCCAAACGGAAAGATGGCTACCGGGTACTCGGCTGTCACTTGTGGACTCAGTTCTCCAATAATATCCGTAACAACTTTGGCTTTCTGAATCGTGCGGATGAAACCGGCGTCGGCAAGCCCGACAAACTGTTTGTCCAGAATGGCCGGAAAGTCTTTAAAGAAGTTTGCCCCCAGGTGGTGAAGCATATTTCTGATCACCTTGAGTCTCTTGCACTCACCCCCGGAGATTTGAGCCGTCTGTGGCTGCATCAGGCAAACTTGAATATGAACCAACTGGTGGCGCGCAAGCTGCTGGGCCGTGAGCCAGAGCCCCGGGAAGCGCCGGTGATTCTCAATGAGTACGCTAATACCAGTTCAGCTGGTTCGATTATTGCCTTTCATAAACACTCGCTGGATCTGACATCGGGGGATAAAGGTATCATTTGCTCTTTTGGGGCAGGTTACTCCATCGGTAGTGTGGTGGTTGAAAAGCAGTAATTTTCATATTGGCTCCCGGGCCCCGGTGATAAGTCCAAACTTGTCACCGGGCTTCCGGCTGTATATGCTTGTCCGCTTTTTATTGAATACGTCAATAAATTTGTCACATATTCCAAGCCAGACGGTGTCTCTATAATACGATCTCTTGCAGCAGAGAACGGATGGCTGGCAACAGGAGCTTTTCATGCGCGTTATTCTGCTGGGTGCACCGGGCGCCGGTAAAGGGACTCAGGCTCAATTTATCATGGAAGAGTATGGTATTCCCCAGATCTCTACCGGGGATATGCTGCGGGCTGCGATCAAGAACGGCACTGAGCTGGGCAACAGGGTCAAGGCCGTCATGGATTCCGGGGCGCTGGTTTCTGACGACATCATCATTGCCCTGGTCAAAGAGCGTATTGCTGAGAGTGATTGCGCCAATGGTTTCCTGTTTGATGGCTTTCCACGCACCATTCCCCAGGCTGAAGCTCTGCGTGATGCGGGTGTTGCCATTGACCACGTTGTGGAAATCGCTGTTGATGATGAAGAAATCGTCAAGCGCATGAGTGGCCGTCGCGTGCACCCGGAAAGTGGTCGTACTTACCATGTGGTCTTTAATCCACCCAAAGAAGAGGGTAAGGATGATGTGACCGGTGAAGCCCTGGTGCAGCGTGCAGACGATGAAGAAGAAACGGTACGCAAGCGCCTGGGGGTCTACCATGATCAGACTGCGCCATTGGTTGAGTTTTATCAGCAGGCGGGTGGCGATACCCGTTACAGCCGCATTGAAGGTGTTGGCTCTGTTGATGAAATCAAACAGCAGGTGCTGGACGCGCTGAAGCCTGTTCTCGCCTGAGTGAGACAGTTGCCTGATGTTGTTGCCTGAGCAATGACTGTTGATCAAAACAAAAGTCGGGGGTGTGAGAAAGCGCCACCGGCTTTTTTGTAATTACTGACAATACGGTTGTAATGAACTGCCGGTCTTTTCAAAATAGTCGCCTGGCCATGTTGCTGACGCTCACCAAAACAGTAAAGATTCCCCATGAAACTGCTTGCTCTTGATACCGCAACGGAAGCCTGTTCTGTTGCCCTTAACCTTGATGGCGAAGTGATTGAACGCTTCGAGCTGACTCCCCGCCGACATAGCCGTGATCTGCTGCCAATGGTTGAAGATATTCTGGCTCAGGCCGGCCTAAGCCTTAAGCAGCTGGATGCCCTGGCCTTTGGCCGGGGGCCAGGGGCATTTACCGGCCTCAGGGTGGCTACCGCTATGGTTCAGGGGTTGGCGTTTGCGGTTGATCTTCCGGTGGTTCCGGTCTCGACGCTGGCTGCTCTGGCTCAGCAGGGGCTCAGGGAGCACAAGGCAGCAAAAGTGTTGAGTGCCATTGATGCCAGAATGGATGAGGTCTATTGGGGTGCGTTTTCCGAATCTGATGGCTTAATGGTGCCGGTTGCTGCGGAAATAGTGACCCTGCCAGAACAGGTGGTGGTACCGGTTATGGATGGGTACTGGTTTGGGATGGGCACTGGCTGGTCGTTCAGACACCGACTGTCAGCCACCGTGGTTGATTGTCAGATTGAAGCCTGGCCCAGGGCCCATGATATAGCCCTGCTGGCAGCTGCCGACTTTAAACGGGGTAAAGGGCTGCCTGCGGATCAGGCCATGCCGGTTTACCTTCGGGATAAGGTAGCTCTGAAAAAATCAGAACGTTAAGACAAGGACGGATCGTGATGGACACTCTACAGACCATGATCCTGGCGCTGATCCAGGGCATTACTGAATTTCTTCCTATCTCCAGCTCGGGTCACCTGATTTTGCCCGCCCAGCTGCTTGGCTGGACGGACCAGGGGCTGGCATTTGATGTTGCTGTGCACATTGGTACGCTGGCTGCCGTCATTGCCTATTTCTGGAAAGACCTCTTTGCCATTGCCCGTGACTGGCTGGGCTCTCTGGTGGGGAAGGGCGCTACCGTTAACAGCCGTCTTGGCTGGTATCTGATTTTTGCCACATTGCCCGCCGTGGTATTTGGTCTGGCCCTGAAAAAAATGGGGCTGGATGAGGCGATGCGGACCGTTGCGGTGATTGCGGGTACCACCCTGATTTTTGGTGCCCTGCTGGGGTGGGCAGACCTGAAAGGCAAGCGTATTCAACCCCTGGAGCTGATGTCTTTCAGACAGGCGATGCTGATTGGCTTTGCCCAGGCGCTGGCGCTGATCCCGGGCACATCCCGCTCTGGTATTACCATGACGGCTGCGTTAATGATGGGCTTTACCCGTGATGCAGCTGCCCGGTTTTCGTTCCTGCTGTCAATTCCCGTGATTCTGGGGGCGGGTAGCCTGTTGATGCTGGATCTGGCAGAAAGCACAGTGCCGGTGGACTGGCAGGCACTGTCCCTTGGAACCCTGGTGTCGGCTGTCAGTGCCTGGCTCTGTGTGCATTTCTTCCTGGCATTTATCAACCGTATCGGGCTTATGCCATTTGTCATCTATCGGATGGTTCTGGGTGTGGTGCTGCTTGGGTTTGTATTCTTCTAGAAGGGAATAATGATCGGCTGAGAACCAGCCGATCACTGCCTTGATAGACAGGTTTGCAGATCAGGAATTTATGATTTGATCGTAAATCTGATCATAGATTTTGTAGAGTACAGTCTCTTCCTTGGCGATTCTTTTGCACAATGCCTTTATGATGTTGTCACAATCGGAGTGGAAGTTTTCGGATGTTTGGTCGGTGGATTCATAGAGGTTGAAGAAAGCCATAACATCCACAGAGATTTTGTCCATGTCCAGGGCGTAGTCAGATAGCATCGACTTCAGGCTTTCATCTTTTGCGGCGGCCTCCCGTAATGGGGGGTAGAGATAGCGGTCTTCTTTATTTAAATGAGCCAGTAGCATTTTTTTTGCCGAAAGCACCAGTTCCCGGCCCGCTTCACTGGCAACACCTTCTTCCCTGGCTTTTACTAATAAGTCACTAATTTGCAAGTGTTCGTTCTTTAACTCGCGGATCAACATTGACATAGGTGTTCACTCCCTGAACATAACGGTCTCTTATAGTTTAGGTTGCGATTCCCAAGCCTGTCTCAACCCCCTAATTATTAACCGTTTTCAGTGGCTGGTTCATCTTCTGGCTCTGCTTCGACCTCCAGGCGTTGCCGGGACAGCCTTCCTGGCCATTGATAAACAAAGGCATTGTTTATTTTTTGTCTTTTCGGGCAGTTTTTACCCTGCAAAATCCCCCTTTGTGTCAAAAATCCTCTGCTATTCTTGTTTGGTGTGAAAAATCATTGGGGCTCAAATGAGTACGATCTTTTTAGAAATTACCACCTTCATTTGGGAATATTTACTGATCTATCTGCTGCTGAGTGCTGGTGTTTACTTCACTGTCAGAAGCCGCTTTGTCCAATTTCGTTATTTTTTTCACGCATGGAAGCTGACGCTGGGGTCTCGAAAGACATCAGGTAATGAAATATCTTCTTTTCAGGCCCTTTGTACCAGTCTGGCTGCACACGTAGGTACTGGTAACCTGGCCGGGGTTGCCATTGCTATCTTTATCGGTGGCCCCGGTGCGGTGTTCTGGATGTGGATCGTTGCCCTGCTGGGGATGGCCTCCAGTTTTGTAGAAAACACGCTGGCGCAACTCTATAAAACCAACAATAAAGATGGAACCTTTCGTGGTGGCCCTGCCTACTATATAGAGAAAGCACTTGGCCTGCGCTGGCTGGGTATTCTTTTTTCAGTTCTCTTGTTAACGACCTTCGGGTTTGTCTTCAATGCGGTTCATGCTAACTCGGTATCCCAGGCGGTTTCTGGTCATATGGCGATAAGTCCGGTATTGGTCGGCCTGGTCATTGCCGGTGTGACCGCTGTTATTATTTTCAGAGGGATCCACTCGATTGTTCATTTTGCAGAGTTAGTGGTTCCGGTAATGGCCCTGGCTTATCTGGTGATTGCTTTTGGTGTTGTAGCTTTGCATTTGAATGAAATGCCTGCCGTTATCGCGTTGGTTTTTGACAGTGCATTTGGTCTGCATTCAGCCACAGGTGGTGCTATTGGTTATTCCGTGGCTCAGGCCATGATGCAGGGAATCAAGCGAGGCCTGTTTTCCAATGAAGCTGGTATGGGCAGTGGTCCCAATGCTGCTGCGGCAGCGACACCCAAACCAAACCATCCGGCGGCTCAGGGCATTGTGTCGATGATCAGCGTGTTTATCGATACCATTGTGATCTGTACAGCGACCGCAGCCATTGTGCTGCTATCCGGCCAGCTGGAATCAGGCAGTACCTTCAATGGTATCCAGCTGACCCAGGCTGCGCTCGCTGGAATTGTCGGTGGCTGGGGGCAGTGGTTTATTTCCATTGCTGTCATCTTTTTTGGTTTTACATCGGTGATTGCCAATTATTACTACGGTGAGTCAAATCTTCTGTTTATTCGTAACAGTCCCCGTTTATTACAGGTTTATCGATCTGTTGTCGTATTTTTGGTCTTTCTTGGTTCAATCGCATCCCTCGAGATGGTATGGATGGTTGCCGACCTTGCCATGGGGCTGATGGCACTGATTAATCTTGTGATCATCCTGTTGCTCAGTGGCCCGGTTATGCAGGTATTGAGGGATTACGATTTACAGTCAGGATCCGGCCGTTCCCCTGAGTTTAGGCGCAGTCGTTTTCCTTTTCTGGATCGAACGATTGATAAGGATGTCTGGGTTAATAAAGCTGAGTCTGAGGACTCTCTCGAACGCATTGGTAATGCCAATTTTCAGGAGACAAAGTCCTGTTAGCAAAAGTTGAAAAGTTGCACCGGAAAGCCGAGCCGGGTGGTACAGTGTTTGGCTATTTTTTTGGTTTATCCCTTGATGTTGGTTGACCTTTATCAGGGATTGCTTATTTGAGGAATGTTGTTGACAAGGTAGTCTTTTACATTGCCTCGTGTTATCTGAAATTAAACAATGAAAGAGTATTGTCAATAGTGTCATTTAATTGATAATTGGTATGCTCATTATTTGTTTCCTGATGAAAAAGCCTGTTTTGATGTTTGCTATTTTGAAATGGTGGGGCTTCCTGGTTGTTTAAGGAATGTTTTATTTTACCGTAAGGGTATTCTAAATTTTTGTTCAGGCTTTCAATTGCATCAGATGTTACTTGTACGTGTTGGTGATCGTTTTATGCGTATTTCTGTGGTTTGTTATTTGGCCTGAATTGGACACAGGATGCGTTGTTTTTAAAGGGTTTCAGGCAGTTTTTAAAGGATTTCTATTGTTTGGTGGATAGGTGTTTATACTTATCATTCAAGGTTTATTCCCTAATGTTATAAATTTTAATTTGAAATAAAAATCGAGAATACACAATGCGCCGGGAATTTTATGAATAACTTAATAGACTCCATCAATGGTCTGCTATGGGGCAGCATTCTTATGTACCTGCTTATGGGGGCAGGTCTGCTTTTCACGGTAAAAACCCGCTTTGTTCAGATTCGCCGGTTTACTCTGGCAATGAAAACCATGCTGGGCAGCCGTGTGACTGATTGTTCTACTCATGTATCTCCGTTTCAGGCGTTTTGTACAAGCCTTGCTGCACGGATAGGTACTGGCAACATAGCGGGTGTCGCGGTTGCCATTACTATGGGTGGGCCTGGTGCTGTTTTCTGGATGTGGCTGATCGCGGTTCTGGGTATGTCCACCAGTCTTGCCGAGAATATTCTTGCCCAGCTTTATAAGACCAATAACGGTGATGGTACTTATCGAGGTGGCCCGGCTTATTACATTGAGAAAGCCCTTGGGCAGCGTTGGCTGGGTATTATCTTCTCCATCTCCCTGATTATTGCGTTTGGCTTTGCCTTTAACAGTGTGCAGTCTAACTCCATTGCTGCAGCATTCAGTGGCTACGAAATTCCAACGGAAGCTATTGGTATGGGGCTGGCAATGGTGAGTGCCCTGATCATCTTTGGTGGTATTCGCTCCATTGCCAAAGTGGCAGAGATGGTCGTACCGATCATGGCCTTTGGCTATCTGGGTGTGGCTCTGGTGGTGGTATTTATGAATATCCAAGAGCTGCCGGCGGTCTTCAGTCTGATTATCAAGAGCGCTTTTGGTCTTGATAGTGCTGTCGGTGGTGGAGCGGGTTACGCGATATCCCAGGCGATGCAGCAGGGTATCAAGCGTGGTTTGTTCTCCAATGAAGCGGGTATGGGTAGTGCCCCTAACGCAGCAGCAACTGCACACTCGAATCATCCTGCCAACCAGGGCATGATGGGGATGCTGGGTGTATTTATGGATACAATCATTGTCTGTACTGCGACCGCTTCTATTATCCTGATGTCCGGCGTAATGGATGGTTCTGGCGTAACAGGTATCGAGTTGACGCAGCTGGCTCTGGAAAGCCAGGTGGGGCCGGTCGGTAAGCACATGGTAGCTGCGGCTATTCTGTTGTTTGCTTTCAGTTCGATCATTGCCAATTACTACTATGGTGAATCAAACCTGCGCTTTATCATGGACAAGAATTGGCTGGTAAATGTTTACCGTATTGCTGTATTGGGTATGGTGATCTGGGGGGCAAGCAGCAGCCTGCCAACCGTGTGGGCTTTTGCTGATGCCTCCATGGGGATCATGGCACTGATTAACCTGACGGCTATTCTGATGCTTTCTGGTACTGTTGTTCAGGTTCTGAAGGACTTTGATGATCAGGTGGCATCCGGTGTGACGCCGGTATTCAATCGTCGCAAGTTCCCATTCCTTGATAAAACCATGGATGCAGACGTATGGACCGAGCACAGCTCAGGTCCGGTTGAAAACTCTGAGAAGGCAAAAGTTAAACGCACTGCAGCACCAGACGTTTAATTCTGACTTGGCTGAAATCATTGAAGGCCACTTTTTAGTGGCCTTTATGGCGTTTACTACTTTAATGATGGACAGGTCCGGATTTGGCATTATCCGAGTGGCCGGAAAGAACATGCAGTGAATGTTCTTGAGCGTATTCACCAGGAAAAACCGGAGGAGGAGATTGACCTTATATTTAACCTGCGTATGTTGCCATTTTAACCGTAAAATGCTTGTGTCATGATAACTGGTTTATCCTTGCAGGAACTCTTCAAGCCAGTCATGGTGGTTGTTGACCCGTTCTGACCCGGTCGCAAATAAATCAAAATCCGGCGACAATAAATCAGAATCCGATTCCCAAATGTCAATGTC
>NZ_JAGHQV010000540.1:0-514 GCF_017744175.1 Thalassotalea sp. G20_0
CCTGAACCCACAGAGAGCGCCAGGGAGCTGGCAATCAGGCTTTCCCGGGAAAAAGCCCTGATACTGGCCGACCAGCATCCGGACACCCTGATTATTGCCTCCGACCAAACCTCCGCACTGGACAATAGAATTATGGGCAAACCCGGAACCCGGGAACAAGCCATTCAACAGCTTTCCCGCTGCAGCGGCAGACAGGTGGTTTTCCACACCGGACTTTGCCTGCTGAACACGGCCAAAGCAGAGCATCAGCTGACCTGTGTGGACTACACCGTCTGGTTCCGAACACTGTCCAGCACGCAGATTGCTACCTATATAGATGCAGAGAGTCCGCTGGACTGCGCTGGCAGCTTTAAATGTGAAGGACTGGGCATAACCCTGTTCGAGAAAATGGCTGGCGATGATCCTGACAGTCTGGTTGGACTGCCACTGATCACCCTGACCACCATGCTGATGAATGAAGGGGTTTACCCTTTGGGCAGATAGGCTGGATACACCGGGTCTTGCACAGCAGACC
>NZ_JAGHQV010000541.1:0-514 GCF_017744175.1 Thalassotalea sp. G20_0
TCCTCAGCATTACCTCAGACCTGGAAGTGAGCAAGGATGATTACGGTCTGTTTTTGCGCGCCAACGCCTGGTATGACAGCCAACTGAAAGATAAAGACCCGACCGGAGATGGCAATATTTATTCCAACTCCGGCAGCGAAACCAGGTTTTCTAAAGATCTTAAAGACTCAGCTTCAGGCGCAAGGCTTCTTGATGCCTACGCCTATTGGGATGGTTATGTTGCTGACCAGCCGCTGTCTTTCCGACTGGGCCGTCAGGTGATTAACTGGGGTGAAGCCCTGTTCTTTTCTGATGGTATCAACTCGGCCAACCCTTACGATATTGCCGGGTTAGCCCTGCCCGGTGCAGAGCTGCGTAACCATACCTTGCCGGTGAATATGGCGTTTGTGCAGGCGGGAATTACCGACAATCTCAGCCTGGAAGCGTTCTATAAGTTTGAGTGGGAATCCCATGAGTTGATACCCAATGGGGCTTATATGAGTACGGAGGATCTGTTTGGTGATGGGTCTTTGGG
>NZ_JAGHQV010000542.1:0-514 GCF_017744175.1 Thalassotalea sp. G20_0
TGCGGGATTTTTATCGGCAGCATCTTTGATGGAGTTCCAGAGCTGCAGGAGATAGTCCAGATCCCACTGAAGGTCTTCTGTTGAACGGCCAAGGCCAGCTGTGCGAACGATGACGCCCATCTCGGCCGGGATGTCCAGCTTGCTCATGGCCTCACGAAGCTCGGCACGCTCATCGCCTTCAATGCGGCGTGAGATGCCACCGGCCCGGGGGTTGTTGGGCATCAGCACAAGGTAGCGGCCAGCCAGGCTGACCAGTGTGGTCAGGGCGGCACCTTTGTTGCCACGCTCTTCCTTATCTACCTGAACGATAACCTCGGTGCCTTCCTTAATGACATCCTTGATGTTGGGACGACCACCAGTATGGCCGACGAAGTATTCCCGGGAGATCTCTTTTAAGGGCAGGAAGCCGTGTCGCTCTGCGCCAAAGTCCACAAACGCGGCTTCCAGGCTGGGCTCAACACGGGTGATTTTTGCTTTGTAGATGTTGGCTTTCTTC
Source organism: Thalassotalea sp. G20_0 (assembly GCF_017744175.1). Lineage (NCBI taxonomy): Bacteria > Pseudomonadati > Pseudomonadota > Gammaproteobacteria > Alteromonadales > Colwelliaceae > Thalassotalea > Thalassotalea sp. G20_0. The sequence continues at coordinate 497 of NZ_JAGHQV010000542.1, forward strand.
TGCTCGCGGGCTCCGGAT
>NZ_JAGHQV010000543.1:0-513 GCF_017744175.1 Thalassotalea sp. G20_0
GCGTCAGCAGACTCAGTCTCCATTGGCTCCGGATTACCCTGAACCGAAGTCGAAGAAGAGCGCTCAATACACGAGTTATTGCCAGTAACACGCCTGAGCTTTATGGGGGGAATGGTCCCGGATTCAGATTGCTGTTGATGCGGTGGAAACGCTCCTGTGGCCGTTGTTGTCTGTTCAATCTGGCGGCCTGCGATGCTCCGCTTTCTTTTGCGTTTGCGGCTGGAGGACGGCTCGTCTCTCCCAGCTTCAGTGGATGTTAACCGGGATACAGTATCCGCGGTTGCTGAGGAGGAAGGTGACTGCATGGTTTGTTTGGAGGTCCTCCCTGTTTCCAATTGGAGAATCGTTTGGGGGTGACAACGATAGAGTACGACCTTGTCAGCCCAGTAAAGTTCCAGGCAACCGGTAGCAGAATCACCAGTTTCAGGCGTGGATGATCGTGTTTTGTCTGCGCCAGAAAACGTCTTATTGCTGCTTTTTCACAATCATTTTTTGTGGAACCATCCTGTCGGC
>NZ_JAGHQV010000544.1:0-512 GCF_017744175.1 Thalassotalea sp. G20_0
CAACTATTTTCTGCATATGTCGGATGTCACTTTTGATATGAGTGACAACCAGATGAACGTACACCACCGAAAGGCAGAGCCATGGCGGGTAACACTAGTAGATACCGGTGACACATCCATGACCGGTGGTCGTTTGAAACGGGTGAAAGACTACGTTGAAAACGAAGAAGCATTCTGTTTTACCTACGGTGACGGTGTCGGCGATATCGATATCACCGCTACCATAGCGCATCACAAAAGCCAGAACACTATGGCAACGTTAACGGCTACCTACCCTCCTGGCCGTTTTGGTGCATTGGCCATCGACAACCATAAAGTCATCTCGTTCGAGGAAAAGCCAAAGGGTGATGGCGGTATGATCAATGGCGGCTTTTTTGTGCTCTCACCCAAAGTAATTGACTATATCGAAGATGACCAAACCGTATGGGAACAGGAGCCATTAATGCAACTGGCGGCGGATGGCGAACTCTCCTCCTACGAACACCATGGCTTCTGGCAACCCATGGATACCC
>NZ_JAGHQV010000545.1:0-511 GCF_017744175.1 Thalassotalea sp. G20_0
ACGGCAAACAGGCCAAAACCATACAAACAGCACAGGATTAAAGAGGCCCGATCAAATGGCACCTTTTCGCTGAGGTCAGTCTCAGAACCACCTCCACAGGTTACATCATGCAACCTGGCATCACTGACGGAGACCGGCGGCGTGCTTTTTACAAAGAGGGCGATCAGGGCAGCAAGTACAGCACCAAAAATGGCGGCGGCCTGCATGGCACCCTGCCACCCATAGGCTTCCATAAGATTCGGCAGTATCAGTGGACCAAGCCCGCCACCGGCCAGCCCAAAAGCTTCAATAGCCCCCGCAAGGGTTGGAAAATAACGCTCCGGAAACCAGCGACTGGCCAGATTCATGCACACCACAATCACCGGGGAGGTCATCACGCCCATAAATGCCCGGGATGCGCTGGCTGACAACATGGTTTCAGAAACACTGAACCAGTAACAGCCAACAGCCATCAATACACAGCAAACCACCAGTAATAGCCGGGCATTGCAGCGATCTGCCAGGTAGCCTC
>NZ_JAGHQV010000546.1:0-509 GCF_017744175.1 Thalassotalea sp. G20_0
GTCCTCCACAATCGGGAGGACAGCCTGCCATGCTCAGCAGGGATTAATCATCAGACGCCATGTGCTCGTCATCCTGATCGTCATAAATGTCATCGGGCTCAGGTGCAAGAAACCACTCATCCAGTTTCATAGAGAGCTGATCAACACCGGTTTTCTTGAGCGAAGAGAATAACTGCACGCTCACCTGTGGGAATCGGGACAGATCCTTTTTGAGGGTGTTCAGAACCTGTTTGGCGGCCCCCTGTTTCAGTTTGTCCGCCTTGGTGAGCAGTATGTGCAGAGGTAAGTTTGCACTCACACTCCAGTTAAGCATCATCTGATCGAACTCTTTCATCGGATGACGAATATCCATCAACAGCACCAGGCCGACCAGCGCCTCACGACGCTCCAGATAATCGGTCATGTGATGCTGCCACTCTTGCTTCATGGCTTCAGGCACTTTTGCATAACCGTAGCCCGGAAGATCCACCAGAAAGACACCATCCTGCACGTCAAAGAAGTTGATGAGC
>NZ_JAGHQV010000547.1:0-509 GCF_017744175.1 Thalassotalea sp. G20_0
TGTAAACTTCGGCATAGAATAACTGGCTGACAAACATTTCAAAATACTCAACAGACTCGTCAACCATCCCGCGACCGCTGTAGCCATGGTCCCTCATGCCTGAATAGCGATTAAGTCGCTGGATAAAGTTTCTTTCCAGTGCGGCTAACGCCCCATCAATACCGGGGTTGCTGGCTTTGTATTGCTGATACGCATGGCAATCCCGGAGTGTCTGGCACAGAGCCTTGATATTCCTGTGCAGCTGCCTCCCCGCGTACATGATATCCCTCTCGCTATCACCATAGATCGCGTAGAGTTGTTCTTCGTCAATGACCGGTTGATCCGCCGGCTTCCTGAAGTAGCATACTGCGTGATACCGTAAAAGGTCATGGCAACGTTCCAGCGATTTCGCCTCAATCCCTGAAATGTGTTGGATGTTCGTCAAGGCGTTTTGAATGGAAAGTAATGCCGGAGGGCTGTTGGTACCTTTTATTTGTTGGTAAATCTCATAGAGTAAAGCTGATTTATAA
>NZ_JAGHQV010000548.1:0-509 GCF_017744175.1 Thalassotalea sp. G20_0
GACCACTTCAACACCCAGGCTACAGCGAACCTGCTGTGGGCCTTGGCAAAACTGGTGGATTACGGGTTGGAGCTGAAGAAGACAGCGCAGCTCAAAGAGGCTCTGGCCGCGCTGTTGCCCAATGTGAAAAGCAAAGCCGAATCAAAAGAAAAGAAAGGCCGCTTGAACGCTCAAGCTATCGTGAACCTGCTGTGGGCCGTGGCGAAACTGGTGGACAACGGGCTGGAACTTGAGAAAACACCAAAGCTCAAAGAAGTCGTCGTTGCGCTGCTGCCCTATGTGACAACCAACGCCGAATCAAAAGAAGAGAAAGACCACTTCAAGCCGCAGGAAGTCGCCAACCTGCTGTGGGCCGTGGCGAAACTGATGGGCAACGGGCTCGAGCTGGAGAAGACAGCAAAGCTCAAAGAGGCCCTGGCCGCGCTGTTGTACCATGTGAAAACCAAAGCCGAATCAAAAGAAGAGAGAAGTCAGTTCAATACTCAAGGTACCGTCAATCTGCTGTGGGC
>NZ_JAGHQV010000549.1:0-509 GCF_017744175.1 Thalassotalea sp. G20_0
GTCCAGACTTCGGGGGAGTCGGTTCACTGCCGCACAGGCAGCTTAGAAATCAACACACCGGAAGTTACCCTGGTCGGCATCGGTTCACTGCCGCACAGGCAGCTTAGAAAAGTAAAGAGATTCTGGTCGATACTGATCTGATGTTCACTGCCGCACAGGCAGCTTAGAAAATCCACTTCCAGCTCGTTGAAGCGGACATTAAGTTCACTGCCGCACAGGCAGCTTAGAAAATGAAAACCTGTAATGCCCAGAGCGTGTTCATCGTTCACTGCCGCACAGGCAGCTTAGAAACGTACTCCCTTCGATCTTGATCGGAATAGAGGCGTTCACTGCCGCACAGGCAGCTTAGAAATTGACCTTGCCGAGCCGTTTATTGACTTTCAGGTTCACTGCCGCACAGGCAGCCTAGAAAGTCCCAAAATCCAGAAGGGCATAATCGAGAAACGTTCACTGCCGCACAGGCAGCTTAGAAAGATAACGCAGTGCTGGAGATAGCTGCGCTCTAGTTC